>NZ_JAAQOK010000022.1:0-81178 GCF_011683705.1 Enterobacter sp. 725m/11
TGGGCTCGGAGATGTGTATAAGAGACAGGAGTTTGTCCACTTCGGCGGCGGTTTCTGAGTTGCTCTGAACGGAAGCGGCCATCTGGTTCATCGTTGCGACGGTCTGCTGCACGTTCGCCACGGTCTGACGCGTACGATCGTTCAGCGCTTCGTTCCCCTGCGCCAGCCTGTCGCTGCCGTCACGGACGCTCATCACCTGGCTTGAGACGTCATTGATGAGCCAGCGGCACATCAGCCCCAGCTGTCCTACCGCGCGCAGGGTCAACCCCAGCTCGTCGCTGCGGTTCAGATGCTGCACGCTGTTGCGCTCGCCGGTCGCCACCTTCAGCGCCTGATGCGCGACGTTTTCGATCGGGCGGACAATTTGCTGCTCAAACAGCAGCGTTCCCAGTAGCGTTACCACGGCGGCCGCGGCGAGCGGCACCCAGCCTGCGGAGGTGGTCACCAGGATAGCGGCAAGCGCGGCAAAGAGCACCGCCATCACGCTGCGTACGCGCCAGCGTAGCGGCATGGAAGGAAGTTTACCCAACCAGCCCTTACGCACCACCAGTCCTTTTTGGATGCGTTTTTTACAGCTCCCGTTATTCAGCGCCCGGTAGAGCGGCTCTACGGCAGCGATCTCTTCCTCCGTGGCTTTGGTGCGGATCGACATATACCCCGTCACCTGCCCATTCCGCACCATCGGTACCGCATTCGCGCGCACCCAGTAATGATCGCCATTTTTACGCCGGTTTTTGACAATGCCGCTCCACGGCTCACCCTGCTGCAGGGTGTACCACATATCGGCAAACGCCGCTTTTGGCATGTCGGGATGGCGCACCAGATTGTGCGGCTGGCCCATCAGCTCATCAAGCTGATAGCCGCTCACCTGCACAAAGGTGTCGTTTGCATGGGTCATATAGCTGTGGACGTCGGTGGTCGACATTAAGGTGGTGTCATCGTCCAGAGGATAATTATTCTGGGTGACACAGGAAGGAGAAGACATGACGGGCATTCCTTGCAGGTTATTCGAATGTTAATTTTGTGGTTTATTGTTTTTTCGGCGGTAAACAATTTATCTTTAGTTGTTAAACTTGATGGAGATCGCAGATTTCACTTAAACCGCACTTTTTGTGAGATTTTATAATTCATTGATTCCAAATACTTTCGCAAAGAAATTACCTATAAAGCATGACCTGTTAACGCCCACTTAAGCCGCAAACCATGCACTCCTTTAGTGCAATTGCCTTTTTGTGCACCTGAGAATGCGGGTTGCCCTGTCCCCCCTAAATCCCGTTTCGATTGCTCCGGCATGATTAAATATTGCGCAACATAATTTTAACCTGGCGTTTATCCCGATTTTCGTTAAGTCATCTGAAGTGGCGTAATCCCTGCAATACTTAACTCAGTATCATGTGATACGCGATCCCCGGGAGCATATTTTGAACAGGTTACCTTCCAGCGCCTCGGCTCTTGCCTGTACCGCGCACGCACTGAATCTCATTGAGAAGCGAACGCTCGATCATGAGGAGATGAAACAACTTAACCGAGAGGTCATCGATTATTTTAAAGAGCATGTGAATCCTGGTTTTCTGGAGTATCGCAAATCTGTTACCGCCGGCGGGGATTACGGAGCCGTAGAGTGGCAAGCGGGAAGTCTCAACACGCTTGTCGACACCCAGGGACAGGAGTTTATAGATTGCCTGGGTGGTTTCGGTATCTTTAACGTGGGGCACCGTAATCCAGTAGTGGTTTCCGCCGTACAGAATCAACTTGCGAAACAACCTCTCCATAGTCAGGAACTGCTCGACCCTCTTCGCGCCATGCTCGCGAAAACGCTGGCGGCCTTAACGCCCGGCAAGCTGAAATACAGCTTCTTCAGCAACAGCGGCACCGAGTCGGTCGAGGCGGCGATCAAGCTCGCCAAGGCGTACCAGTCGCCACGCGGGAAATTCACCTTTATCGCCACCAGCGGCGCGTTCCACGGGAAATCCCTGGGGGCACTGTCTGCGACCGCCAAATCCACTTTCCGCAAACCGTTTATGCCGCTGCTGCCGGGCTTCCGCCACGTGCCGTTTGGCGACATTAACGCCATGCGCACCGTGCTGAGCGAATGCCGTAAAACCGGCGATGACGTGGCGGCGGTGATCCTCGAGCCGATTCAGGGTGAAGGCGGCGTGATTTTGCCTCCACAGGGCTACCTGCCCGCCGTGCGTCAGCTGTGCGATGAGTTTGGCGCGCTGATGATCCTCGACGAAGTGCAGACCGGGATGGGGCGCACCGGCAGGATGTTTGCCTGCGAGCACGAGAACGTTCAGCCGGACATACTGTGTCTTGCGAAGGCGCTCGGCGGCGGCGTGATGCCGATTGGTGCAACGGTTGCCACCGAGGAGGTGTTCTCGGTGCTGTTCGACAATCCGTTCCTGCACACCACCACCTTTGGCGGTAACCCGCTGGCCTGTGCGGCGGCGCTGGCCACCATCAACGTGCTGCTGGAGCAAAACCTGCCTGCGCAGGCGGAGCAGAAAGGCGACATGCTGCTGGACGGCTTCCGCCAGTTGGGGCGTGAGTACCCGGATCTGGTGCAGGAGGCGCGCGGCAAAGGGATGCTGATGGCAATTGAGTTTGTCGACAATGAAATCGGCTACAGCTTCGCGAGCGAGATGTTCCGCCAGCGGGTGCTGGTAGCCGGCACGCTCAACAACTCGAAAACCATCCGCATTGAGCCACCGCTGACGCTGACCATTGAGCAGTGTGAGCAGGTGCTGAAGGCGGCGCGCAAGGCGCTGGCAGCGCTGCGGGTAAGAGTAGAAGAAGTATGATTTAATCCCTCCTCTTATGGAGGAGGGAGTTATATCCACTCTAATTTTATTTCAATTTGTAATTAAACATGGCATATTGAAAATCACTCTTACATTGCCCTAAAGAACAATTCCCGTTTTAAATTAATATTTAATTTTAATAAAAGGATAGCGTTCAATAACAATGCAGAAATATCACTCTCGGCGATTGCACCTTACTGAATCAGGCTAAATAGCGCATCAAACATACCCTCCCATTCTAAAAACTAATAAATTTTTAATTAAAACCCATTTAAGAATTTCTAAGCAAAAATCAACCAGCAATAGATTGATATAATATGTCTCGCCTCATAAAATACGCTTTCGGAACATCACGAGAATGTGCAAAACACAGCGTACTGTATGATTCTGTATATTCATGATTTTTAATCTGAATAGTCTTGTATTAAGTCACCTTTAATTTTGTTTCAACTTGACAGAAAACTGTTTATTTAAAAGGATTTGTATGAAAAAGCATGTTTTAGCAATGGTTGTTGCTGCATCTATGGCAAGCGGCGTGATGATGAACGCACAGGCAGACACCACCACAGTAAGCGGCGGTACCGTTAATTTCGTCGGTCAGGTTGTTAACGCTGCCTGTTCAGTTGCTGCCGATTCTGTTGACCAGACCGTTATCCTGAGCCAGGTTCGTACCGTGAAGCTGACTCAAAGCGGAATGCTGGCGAATCAGAAAGAAGATTTCAACATTAAACTGGAAGATTGCGACACCACTGTCAGCCAGAACGCAGCGGTTATTTTCAACGCGCAGCAGGATGCAACTCAGCCGGGCGCTATGGCGAATACCGCAGGTGCAGGTTCCGCACAGAACGTGGCTCTGCAGCTGTTTGGACCGGACGGTAAAAACCTGGATCTGGGTACCACCTCTTCTGCAATCGGCCTGATCAACGGTGAAAACATTATCCCACTGAGCGTTGACTACATCGCTACAGGCGCAGCAACACCAGGTAACGTAGCATCCACCGCTACCTTCCAGATGGTTTATTCCTAATCGAATTAGGATGCTGTCATCCCTCCTTCGTACGCCTGTACGAAGGAGGGATTTTTAATATAACCGACCGTTTTATATAGATTAAATACATAGGCTTAAACGGCATGTTTTATTCTATGTATTTGATTATGTATTCAATGAAGTGATATATAAATGAAACGAATTAATACTGTATCTTTGATAACGAAGCTGATTACGCATTCTTTTTTATTCGCAGCTACGGTGCTGACTACGGCTCACGCTGGGGGGATAGGCCTGGGCGCAACGCGTATTATTTACCCTCAGGGTGATAAACAGATTTCGTTACCTATTACGAACTCGTCTCAAAGCAATGCTTTCCTGGTGCAATCGTGGGTTGCGAACGCCGATCAATCGAAGTCCACAGACTTTATTGTCACGCCTCCACTTTTTGTTATGCATCCTAAAAAAGAAAACACCATCAGGATTATGTACGCTGGCCCAGATTTGCCGAAAGACAGAGAAAGCGTTTTTTATTTCAACAGCAAAGCTATCCCGGCCGTGGATAAAAGTAAGCTGCAGGGAAATACATTGCAGATTGCGACGCAGAGCGTCATTAAGCTTTTTATTCGCCCAAAAAAATTGCCTACCCCGTCAATTGACGCGCCAAAGGCGCTGCGCTGCACGGTCAGTAACGGCAAGTTGACCATCAAAAACGCGTCGCCTTATTACGTGTCGCTGGTGCAATTCAAAGCGGGAAACGCAAAGTTAACCAATAACATGGTTCCGCCAATGAACAGCCTGGTCGTTGATCTACCTGCCGGTAGCGGGAGCCAGGTGACGTTCCAGACCGTTAACGATTTCGGTGCTACCACCCCTGTTCAGACATGCCCTGGAGCATAATTTTCCCGGAAAAATACCGAACATAGCGCGTTGAAGCAGGCAGAGAAAAATGAAGTTTCGCAAGTATCAGACAAGGATAGTCAATCATCGTTTGGCCCCTCTCACGCTGGCCATGCTCGGCGCATTCGCATCCGTTAATGCGGATGCGGGCTATTATTTCAACCCTGCCTTTCTTTCAAGCGATCCTGCGGCGGTTGCTGATTTATCACGTTTTAGTAATGCTGGTCAGGCGCCAGGGGTCTATCGCGTGGACGTATGGCTGAATGACAATTTTTTAGCCACGCGCGACGTCACGTTTAACGTGCGCAAAAATTCAACACCTACGGATGACGATACGGGGCTGACGCCCTGCCTCTCGCGTAAGTCACTTGATGCGATGGGGGTAAATGTCGATGTCTTACCCGGTCTTAAGGACGAAAAAGCGGGCAACTGTGTCGATTTGCCGGCAGCCATTCCCGCTGCCACCACATTTTTTGATTTTGAACACCAGCGCCTGAATATCAGTATTCCGCAAGCGGCGCTGCGTAATAACGCGCGCGGGTACATTCCCCCTGAGCAATGGGACGAAGGCATTAACGCCCTGATGCTGAATTATGACTTTTCGGGTTCGCATAGTCACAATAGCGGTGATTACGGTTCGACGACAGACAACTATTTTCTGGGACTTAACAGTGGATTAAACCTGGGGCCGTGGCGGCTGCGGGATTTCTCTACATGGAGCTACAACAGCAGCGGCTCAGAGACCTACACCAACTGGGAACACATTAAAACCTATGTTGAACGTGCCGTTATCCCGCTAAAAAGCAAGCTAACAATCGGCGAGAACTATACCACTTCGGATGTCTTCGACAGCCTGCCATTCCGCGGGGTGCAGATCAATTCTGATGACAACATGCTGCCTGATAGTATGAAAGGTTTTGCGCCAACCATTCATGGGATCGCTAAATCCAACGCCCAGGTCACCATCAAACAAAACGGTTACACCATTTATCAAAGCTATGTGCCGCCCGGGGCGTTTGCCATTAACGATCTGTACCCCACCTCCTCCAGCGGTGACCTGAATGTAGAGGTCAAAGAATCTGACGGAACGATCAGCAGCTACTCTGTGCCCTATTCCGCGGTTCCGGTTTTGCAGCGTGAAGGCACCGTAAAATATGCCGCCACCGCGGCCCGCTATCGCAGTAACAGCGATCAGCAGGAGGACACAAACTTTGTCCAGGGAACGCTTATCTGGGGGTTACCAAAAGGCTTTACCGTCTACGGTGGTACGCAGCTGACGGAAAAATACTCTGCCTTTGCGTTGGGTACCGGGGTGAACCTGGGGAATTTTGGCGCCGTATCGGCCGATCTCACCTCCGCACAAAGCGAACTGAGCGACGGTAGCTCACATAACGGGCAGTCAATACGTTTCTTATATGCAAAATCGTTGAACGGCATGGGCACCAATTTCCAGCTGTTAGGCTATCGCTATTCCACATCCGGTTTTTATACCCTGGATGAAACCACCTATAAGCAAATGAAAGGTTATGTCGGTCAGGACGATCCCAACGACCACACCGACGACAATCAGCCCGTGTGGACCGATTATTACAATTTGTACTACACCAAACGCGGCAAGCTGCAGGCCAATATTTCCCAACAGCTGGGCACTGCCGGGTCGATTTTCCTCAACGGCAGCCAGCAAACGTACTGGCATACCGATGAAAAAAATACGCTTATTCAGCTGGGTTATAGCGGAACGGTTGCGGGCGTAACCTATAACCTGACCTACAACTACAATAAATCCCCTGGCATGAGTGAAAGCGATCGTATTTATTCTTTAACGCTCTCCTTCCCGCTCAATCTGTGGCTTCATCCAGGTGGAGATGTGACCAAACGTTTAAACAGCATTTACGCCACATACGGCATGAGCACCGATAACGACGGCAGGGTCAATAATACTGCCGGCATCAACGGAACGCTGCTTGAAGACAATAACCTCAGCTACAGCGTTCAGCAGGGATACCAGAACCAACATACCGGTGCCAGTGGAAGCATCAGCACGGAATATGATAGCGCCTACGGTAATGCGAGCCTGGGGTACAACTACAGTAACAATGGCGATTATCAACAGATCAACTACGGCCTCAGCGGCGGTATCGTCGCGCATCGCAACGGCATCACCTTAAGCCAGCCGTTGGGGGATACCAATGTCCTGATCGCCGCGCCGGGCGCAAGCAACGTGAAGGTCGAAGACGGCCCAGGGATCCATACCGACTGGCGTGGTTATGCGATTGTGCCGTATGCCAGCGCATACCACCGTAACCGCATGGCGCTGAACACCAACTCGCTCAGCGACGATCTGGACATTGACGAGGCTGTAACCCACGTTGTTCCAACCCAGGGCGCCCTGGTTCGCGCCACCTTTAAGGCGCGCTCAGGAACGCGCGCGATGATTGCACTTATGCATAACGGGCGCCCTGTGCCCTTTGGCGCGGTTGTTACGCGCAGCGATGAAGGTGGGGACACCATCGTAGGCGATAACGGCGAAGCGTATCTGTCTGGGCTGGGCGAGACAGGGAGTCTGACAGCGCAATGGGGCGACACAGATGATAAAAAATGTGTTGCCGTTTACAAGCTAAGTGAAACAAAGCAGTCCCTCGTGCGTTTAAAAGCGGAGTGCCGATAAGTGAAAGTACGCATTATTTTTTTATTACTCAGCCTTACGGCTTCTACGCAAAGTCTGGCAGCGGTCTGCCATAACTTTGATCACAGCATTACGAATGTGAATTACGATCTGACGGCCACGCTGACAAAAGAACAAAACCAGCTGGGGCAGGCAGTTGAACTGGTTAAATCACAGGATGTGGGCGTAAACGCCATATGTGACTATCATCCAGATGGCGATTCTCGTACCTATCGCTCATACAGGAATACCTACCCGGTGATTTTCACGGAAGACCAGTGGCAGTATATGAATCTTGACCCGATCTATATTGCAGGGGCGATGCGGATAACCGATTCCGAAATTGGTGAATATTTTCCGCCTGGAGACTATATCCATATGGGTAAAGATTACAGGGTGGATAAAGAGGATATGAACATACCTTTCCCGGTATATGACTCCAACCTGGTATTCCGGTTAAAAATTATCAAACCTTTTATCGGCACGGTCATTATCCCCAGTAAAGTGATGTTTAATGTTTATATCACCACCGAAAATACCGACCCGTTGAATGATATTGTTTATCAAATAACATACAGCGGCGCGGTCACGGTGCCGCAAAACTGCATCATTAATGCGGGGCAAATCATTACGGTTGACCTGGGAAAACTCAACAGTTCTTCATTCACGAAAGCGGGTGAGAAACCTTCTAATGCGCCGGTAAAAACCTTTAATGTTCCCATCGAGTGTAATGCGGACGTGATTTCGCCTGCGCATCTTACGCTTCGACTGGTCGCCAACGCAGACAGCAACGTCGGCCAGGCGATCGCTACGGATAATAAAGATGTCGGCGTGGTGGTAACCAACGAAAATGGCACCGTCATGATACCTAACGACGCCTCCAGCACCGCTGATTTTATTACTGATAGTTCGGGCCATGCTGATGTCACGTTAAAAACCTACCCCATCAGCACGACAGGGAAGGCCCCGGCAGAAGGTTTGTTTACTGCGTTGGCCTGTTTACGTATCGATTTTGCGTAAGGGTGAAAAATGAGAGTCTTGTATTTTGTCGCCCTGGCGACGCTGTTCTCTGGCATAGCAACAACGTACGCCGATGAGGGTTTTACAGTTAACCTCCAGATATACGGCACAATTATCGGCGAATCGTGTGAAGTTGATGTGAACAGTAAAGAACAAACGGTTGATTTAGGCGCATTCGATATATCTGAATTTCCCGCAACCGGAACAACGACGCCGGAAAAAGCGTTCACGATCGATCTTAAAAATTGTTCACGCGCCATTCAGGGGACAAAAATCTGGTTCAGCGGTATGCCGGATACCAATAACTCGGACCTGCTGGCGCTCAGCGACACGGGTAAAGGAACGGCTGGCGAAATGGCGACGGGCATTGGCGTAGAGCTTCTCAATGCCGGAATGAATCCGATTAAAATAAATAATACGGAATCCGAAATTTATCCCTTAAAGCAGGGAGATAATAGCCTGACGTTTAATTTACGGTACAAATCGACCCTGCCCGAGGTTACGACAGGGAATGCTACGGCCATCATGTATTTTGATCTGCTCTATCAGTAGGATGCGGAAATGAAAAAGTTTTTCACAATAATATTCACCGCGCTTTTTCTGGTGCCATTTTTTTCAGCACGTACACTGGCGCACGACGGTACAATTTATATCACTGGCGTGATCCATAAAAAGACGTGCAGTATCGCGCCTGATTCTCAGAACCTGACCGTCACAATGGATAGCGTGCAAAGTAAATATTTCACCCAGTCAGGTATGGGCGCTGATTATCATCCGTTTGCTATTAATGTGGAAAACTGTGCCGGAACAGAAGGCTCAGTCAGTATTACCTTTGACGGCACACCCGATACAGCAAACCCGGATTTACTGACGCTCATCGGCGGTGAAGGCTACGCAACCGGTATCGGCGTAGGAATTTACAACCAGGACAAGTCGCTCATCTCTATGGGAAGTAAAAGCCAGAAGACGATGATTATTCCTAATCAAAGCGACGCGACTCTCCAGTTTTACGCCCGCTATGTTGCCACCGCAAACAAGGTCACCACGGGAACGGCAAATGCGACGACAACCTTTATTCTCAATTATGCGTAAGTGTGTTTATCCGGCGAAGATCCTGCTTCTCTTTTTTCTCTCCACCATCATGCTTCAGGCGCAAGCTGGCGTGGTGATCGGCGGAACGCGGTTTGTCTATCCGGAACGTGAGAAATCGATCAGCTTTTCCGTGCGTAACCCTTCTGACGAATCGTATCTGATCTACACCAAAGTCGAGCCGGGCGGCCTGTGGACTGGGGCGGATGCCCCACACGGGGTTCAATCCGCATTTGTGGCCACGCCGCAGCTGTTCTCATTGCGTCCGCAACGCGAAAACACGATTCGGCTGATATTTACGGGAGGAAAGTTACCCGAGAACCGGGAAACGCTGTTCACGTTAAACGTTGCGGCTATCCCTTCCGCTAACCCGCACACCACGGGTGTGCAAACGGCGGTACGTTCACGCTTTAAACTTTTTTATCGGCCCACCGGGCTCACCGGCAATCCTGATGATGCTTATCAGGCCTTACGCTGGTCACGAAACAAAAATAACGTCGTTGTGAATAATCCGACGCCTTACTACATCACGCTTTATCAGCTCAGCCTCGGCGGTAAGCGCATCGCTGATGGCGGCCTTGTCGCCCCTTTTAGCGAGCGAGCGCTCGAGGGTTGTCCAGACCCAGGGGTATGCCAGGTGCGCTGGCAAGCGATTAATGACTATGGACGCATTATGCCTGTTCGTACACAGGCACTGGCGTCCTAGTCCCGTCTCTCTCTTTTACGGAATAACATCAATGGAAGTTTCAACCTCTCTTCGTCGCCTTTCGCTTCTGCTGGCCGCGACCCTGACTTTCTCAGCCGCAGCGCAGGCAGAGCAAGCGACGCCACAGCAGATTGAACAAACAGGAAAAGCCGCCGAAGCATATTTCGCCGCCCATCCTGAAAAAATGGGTGAAATTGTCTCTACCTATCTCGCTGAACATCCTGAATTTTTAGTTGCGGCAGGGGAAAGCCTTCGCCAGCGTCAGGAGATAGCGCAGCAACAGGCCATGGTGCAAAATGTCATCCTCCATCGCGAGCAGCTGCTTGCTGGCGGCGATCCTGTTGTCGGGCCCGCCAACGCAAAAGTCGCCGTGGTGTCTTTTGTGGATGAGCAATGCGTGAACTGCAACGTCACAGAAACGCTTATCCATGCCAACCCGGATATCCGTTTTATCTTTAAAAAATTGCCTTCGGCCGGGTCGGCAAACAAAGTGTTACAGGACAATGTGAAGCTCGTGAAGCAGATCGGTTTTGCCAACGCGCCGGCGTTTGTGGTTTTACCTCAGGAAAAAGATCCGGTCATTCAGCGCATTAGCGTCATGTCAGGAAACGTCTCTTCCGATGCATTAATCATGGCGATCCAGAAAGCCAAAGGATAAGCCAGGATGCCCGATGACGCGCATGAGTGCGTCATCGGGCATCGAATTACTCCGGCAACAGCCCCACAAAACTGCGTTTCTTACGCGGCTCCGACATCAACTCCTCAAGCTTATCCACGCACGCCAGATAGTGCGGGGTTTGCTTATGCGCCAGCACCGCCTCTTCGTCTTTGTAGGCCTCGTAGATAAAGAACCGGGTTTTCACCCTCGGGTCCTGCAACACGTCAAAGCGCAGGTTTCCCGGCTCCTTGATTGCTCCCTCGTGGTTGGCGCGAAACACCTCCAGGAACTCGTCCACCCGCTCGGGCTTGATGTTAATCTCAACCAGAGTCACGTTCATTTTGCTTCTCCCTGTTTCTCGTCCTGCCAGAACTGGAACGCATCACGGGCTTTCCAGTTCTCGTGTACCACTTTCTTCACCGCCTTCAGCATGGCGAGCGGCGCGCTGGACTGGAAGATATTGCGCCCCATGTCCACGCCGGACGCCCCCTGATCAATCGCCCGCCAGCACATCTCCAGCGCCTCGAGCTCCGGCAGCTTTTTGCCCCCGGCGATAACGATCGGCACCGGGCAGCTGGCGGTCACTTTTTCAAAGCCCTCGTCCACGTAGTAGGTTTTGACGAACTGCGCCCCCATTTCGGCGGCGATGCGGCTGGCGAGCGAGAAGTAGCGCGCGTCACGTGCCATCTCCTTGCCGACGCCCGTTACCGCCAGCGTTGGCATGCCGTAGCGTGCGCCCGCGTCCACCAGCTTAATGATGTTGTTAATCGACTGATGCTCAAACTCGCTTCCGATATACACCTGCGCCGCCACCGCGCAGACGTTCAGGCGCAGGGCATCCTCCATTGCCACCGCCACGCACTCGTTCGACAGCTCGCCCAGAATGGAGTTACCGCCGGAGGCGCGCAGCACCACCGGTTTGTTAGTCGCGGCGGGCACCTGGCTTCGCAGAATGCCACGGGTACACATCAGCACGTCAGTTTCGCCAAACAGCGGGGCGATGGAGAGATCGATACGCTCAAGGCCGGTGGTCGGCCCCTGAAAGTAGCCGTGGTCAAAGGCCAGCATCACCGTGCGGTTGCTCTTCGGGTTGAAGATACGCGCCAGGCGGGACTGCATGCCCCAGTCCAGCGAGCCGCAGCCCTTCAGCGTGAACGGCACATTCTGCTGCGGCGTGCCGATACCAAAATCCTTGCCGTCTTTGATGTCGTCTAAATCAGCCATTTGCTCCCCCGTCAGAAATCGTATTTGCTGATGTTCTCTTTGGTGAACACCACCCGCTCCGGCAGCAGCACGATGCCGTTGCCCTTCGCCTCATACTGATAGCCCTGCACGCTGTTCGGCTCCACCTTCAGCGCGCCGATACCTTTTACGTCCACGCTGTCGCCAGGGTTAAGATCGCCTTTTTTCAGCAGACGATCGGCGACATTGACCGCAATTTTGCCCTGTTGTACGACATCCCACAGGCCGAAGGCTTTCACCGTCCCGCGCTCAACGTATGGACGCATGACGTTCGGCGTGCTGAAGCCGACAATCGCCACCCCTTCCCGCTTCAGGTTTTCCGCCGCCTGCGCCGCCGCCGGCAGGGCGTTGGCGTCCGGCGCGATTATCGCGTCCAGATCCGGATACGCTTTTAAGATCCCCTCGGCGGTCTGCAGAGATTTGGTGGCGTCGTTATAGCCAAACTGGGTGGTCACGATCTGCCACTGGGGGTGATCTTTCTCGATTTTGGCCTTCGCCTCTTTCACCCACTGGTTCTGGTCGGTGACGGTGGGGCTGGAGTAGAAGAACGCCACTTTGGCATTCGGCTTGGTGACCTGCTTGCCCGCCATCTCTACCAGCAGGCCGCCGAGCTGTTCCGGCGTCCCCTGGTTGATATAAATGCTGCGACACTCCGGTTTGGTGTCGGAATCCCAGGTCAGCACCTTCACGCCGCGCTGCATCGCGCGCTTCAGCGCCGGGCAGAGGCCGTCCGGCGACACGGCGGAGACGATAATGGCGTTGTAGCCCTGGTTGACGAAGTTATTGATGAGCTGCACCTGGCCGGAAACGCTCGGCTCTGTCGGGCCGTCGTAGGTCACGTCCACGCCAAGATCTTTCCCCGCCTCTTTCGCGCCGTTGCCGCCGCTGGTGAAGAAACCCACGCCCACCAGCTTGGGGATAAAGGCAATGCGGTCCGCCGCCTGCGCCGAAGCGAAGCTGAGGGCCATTGCCAGGACGAGCAGTTTTGTTTTCATCTTACGCTCCGGATAGTTTTCTGAAGAGAGATCGCACCCATTCGCGGTGCAGACTTAGCGAACGTCCCATCACCACCACAACCAGCAGCGCCCCCGACAGCGCGCTCGACACCTGGTTGGGGATGCCGACCATCTGTAATCCCTGCTGGAGATACCCCACCAGCAGCGCCGCCAGCGCCGTACCCAGCACCGACCCTGAACCCCCGTAAATATTTGCCCCGCCGAGTACGGCGGCGGTGAGTGCGGGCATCAGCAAATCACGCCCCAGATCCGAACGCGCAGAGCCGAAATAGGAGACCATCACCAGCGCTGCCACCGCCGACGCCACGCCGACCAGACCGTACAGCGCGTAGGGCATGCCGTTCACCGACAGCGCCGCATAGCGCGCCGCGCGCGGATTCTGGCCGATTAAAAATAGATGGCGGCCAAAGCGCCCGCGATGGGTAATCAGCCAGAAGAAGGCGGTAATCACCGCGAACAGCACCAGCGGGATCGGCAGCCCCAGCACCGTGAGGTTAGCGAACGCGGTAAAACCGTCCGGGAAGCCGCCGATGCCCTCGTAGCCCGTCGCCCCCGCCATGCCGGAGAGCAGCAGCGCGCCGCCGCCGTAGAGGTAGAGCGTGCCGAGGGTAATGACTAAAGGGCTAATGCCGGTGTAGTGGATCAGCGCCGCATTCACCAGCCCACACAGCAGGCCAAGCAGCAGCGTCAGCGGAACGGCGATCGTCATGGGCCACCCCGCCTGCATCATCACCCCCAGCGCGATGGCGCACAGGCCGATGGTGGAGCCCAGCGAAATGTCGATCCCGCCGCTGATAATCACCAGCGTCAGCGGCAGCGCCACGATGCCGATGCAGATGAAATCGCTGGTGCTGAACAGCAGCATATTAACGTCGAGCATGCGCGGGTTAATGGCGCCGAAGAGCAGGATCTCCAGCACCAGCAATATCAGCAGCGCGATTTCCCAGTTGAGCCTCATTTACGCCACCTCTTTGTTGCGTTTGGGAAAGGGGGTGACGTGCTTTCCCCCTCTGTTGCCAGGCTGGAACCGGCCGTACTTCAGCGCCCGCTGATGGCGTGACAGCGCCTGGCGCAGCCGCCCGTCGAGCACCAGCACGCCCAGCAGCACCAGCCCGGCGATGAAGTCGTTCCACCACGCCGGTAGCCTGAACAGCACCAGCACGGTGTCGATTTGGGTAAGGAAGAACGCGCCGAGGAACGCACCGACCAGCGTGCCGGTGCCGCCCAGCAGCGAAATGCCGCCGAGCACGCAGGCGGCAATGGCCTTCATCTCCAGCCCGCTGCCGGTCTGGTTGGGCACAAAGCCGATCTGCGCGGCAAAAACAATCCCGGCGCAGGCTGCCAGCATGCCGTTGAGGGTGAAGGCGATCATGCGCGTGCGGTTCACCGCCACGCCCAGCTGGCGCGCGGCGGCGAGATTATCCCCCACCGCGTAAAAATCACGCCCGAACGAGGTGCGCGATAGCCCCCACGCGCCAACGACAACGAGAATCAACACTCCCACGCCGAGCGGTGAAATACCGATGGCGGCAGGCTCGGAGAGAGATTTAAGCCCCGGCGGCAGCCCTTCAATCCACTTTCCGCCCGTCCAGAGCAGCATCGCTCCGCGGTACAGCCCCAGCGTACCGAGGGTGGCGACAATCGCCGGAATGCGCAGCCCCACCACCAGAAAACCGTTAAACGCCCCCGCCAGCGCGCCAATCGACAGCGCAAAAAGTATCGATACCGGCAGGCTGTAGCCACCGTTGAGCGCCACGCCGACGGCAATCGCGGACAGCCCGACGGTCGAGCCCACGGAGACGTCGATATTGCGGGTCAGCATCACCAGCGCCGCGCCGATGGCCAGCAGGATCAGGATCTGCGCGCTGGCGAAGATCATCCCCAGCGTTTGCAGGCTGAAGTAGGACGGATTCAGCGCCACCAGCACGGCGAACAGCGCCAGAATGGCAAGAAACGCGCTCAGCTCGCGGTTTTTGAGTAAGATCTTCATGATTGTCCTCCAAACGCCAGCGCCATCATCCGGTCGAGGCTGACGGCGTGGCGCGGCAGCTCGCCGCTGAGTACGCCCTGATGCATCACCAGCACGCGGTCCGCGAGGCCGGGGAATTCATCGAGATCGCTTGAGATCATCAGCACCGCAACATTCTGCGCCGCCACGCTTTTAATGAGCTGGTAGATATCGGCGCGCGCCGACACGTCCACGCCGCGCGTCGGCTCATCGACGATCAGCAATAAAGGATTGGCCTCCAGACAGCGCGCCAGCAGCACCTTCTGCTGGTTGCCGCCGGAGAGCGTGCGCACGGTTTGATCCGCATGATTGAGCTTGATCCCCAGCGCACGGTGATAGCGCTCCACCACCGCAGACTCCCGCTTTCGCTGCTGCCAGAGCGACGGCTCGTTCAGCGCCACCGTGTTCCAGCGGACAGGCGCGTCGAGAAACAGGCCGGACACCTGCCTGTCTTCCGGCAGATAAACCAGCCCTTTTTCCAGACGTAAACCCACCGGATCGGAGGTGATCTCCCGGCTCTCCAGCCACACCCGCCCGCCGCGTACGGGACGCAGGCCGTAGAGCGTTTCGGCAAACTCGGTGCGCCCGGATCCGACCAGTCCGGCAAGGCCGACGATCTCCCCGGCGTAAATCTCCAGGCTGAGATCGATAAAGCCCTCTCCGGTGAGATCTTCCACGCGCAGCACCGGAAAATCCTGCGGCTGGGTGCGGCGGTTTCCCGGCAGCGCCAGCCACAGCTTTTGCGCATCGCTTAAGCCTTTCTCGCGGCTGACCGGCGTCATGGCGGCGATCAGGGCGCTGTCGTCAAACTGGGCGGTTTCGCCGCTGAGCACCACCGCGCCGTCGCGCATCACCGAAACGTGGCTCGACAGCGTGCGGATTTCCGGCAGCTTATGCGAGATAAAGACAATCCCGACGCCGAGCGCCTGTAAGGCGCGGATCTGGCGAAACAGCCGTTCGGTTTCGCCGGGCGTCAGCGAGGCCGTGGGTTCGTCGAGGATCAGAATTCTGGCGTTGCGCATCAGCCCGCGCAGGATCTCCACCATCTGCTGGTCCGCCACTTCCAGGGTGCTGGCCGTTGCGTCGAGATTAAGCTGACATTGCAGCTGCTGGAGTTTCTCCGCCAGGCGTTTTTCCCGATCGCGCTCTCGCGGCAGGCGGAACAGGATGTTTTCCCGCACCGTCAGGTTGGGAAAAAGCAGAGGCTCCTGCGGCACCAGATAAATGCCTAACCGGTGCGCCTGCGCCGGGGTAAGCCGTGCAAAAGACTCGCCCGCAACCGAAAGTTCACCGCTATCCGGCATTTCCACCCCAGCGACGATCTTCATTAGCGTCGATTTTCCCGCGCCGTTACCGCCCATCAGCGCATGCACCTGCCCCGCAAGCAGCGTGAAATCAATGCCTTTTAAGACCGGCACGCCTGAGAACTGCTTGCTGATATTTCGCGCGTTGAGAAGTGGTGTCATCATCGCTCCGCTATTGAACAAATGATTTTTAGATTTAATAATGTTCAAAAGCGTAGACGGTGAACTATATTTACAACCGTGCAGGGATCACAGTTTTATCGATTGAGATTCAGATTAACCAGAAACGATCTAAAAGATCCGTTTTGCCGCGTGGCTCACATTTTCACGCCGCGCCATCACGAACATATGATCTAAATTTTTATAAGAGTTCAATTATGAGCGATAAACGCACTGCGGAAGAAGGACGGTTTGCCGGGCTGGCGCTGGCGGAAGAGGAGCTGGTGGCGCGCGTCGCCTGGTGCTACTACCACGACGGGCTGACCCAGAATGATATCGGCGAACGGCTCGGTCTGCCGCGCCTGAAGATCTCCCGCCTGCTGGAGAAAGGCCGCCAGTCGGGGGTGATCCGCGTGCAGATCAACTCCCGCTACGAGGGCTGCCTGTCGCTGGAAACCGAGCTACAGCAGCGCTTTGGGCTGAAGCTGGTGCGCGTGATGCCTGCCCTAAATACCCCGCCGATGAACGTGCGGCTGGGCATTGGCGCGGCGCAGTCGCTGATGGGCGTGCTGGAGCCCGGCCAGCTGCTGGCGGTGGGGTTCGGTGAAACCACCATGAGCAGCCTGCAACACTTAAGCGGCTTTATCAGCTCGCAGCAGATCCGCCTCGTGACGCTTTCCGGCGGCGTGGGGCCGTATATGACCGGTATCGGCCAGCTGGACGCTGCCTGCAGCGTCAGCATGATCCCCGCCCCGCTTCGCGTCTCATCTGCGGAAGTCGCCGGGATCTTAAAGCGCGAAACCAGCGTTCGGGACGTGATCCTCGCCGCGACCGCCGCTGACGTGGCGGTGGTCGGCATTGGTTCCGTGAACCAGCGCCGTGACGCGACCATACTGCGCTCCGGCTATATCAGCGAAGGTGAACAGCTGATGTACGCCCGTAAAGGGGCGGTGGGCGATATCCTCGGCTATTTCCTTAACGCCGAAGGGGAATGCGTCGAGGAGCTGGAGATCCACAAAGAATTACTCGGCGTCTCGCTCGATGAACTGGCGCAACTGCCAACAATCGTCGGCGTGGCCGGAGGGGAAGAGAAAGCCGATGCGATTTATGCCGCACTGAAAGGTCGCCGTATTAATGGCCTGGTGACGGAAGAGACGACAGCCCGCGCGGTGCTGGCTCTGGCCGAATAAGAGTCGCCCTGCGCTAATAGCGAGGCAAGCTCATGAGTTACCTTTTAGCGTTAGATGCAGGGACAGGCAGCGTTCGCGCCGTGATTTTCGATTTACAGGGCAACCAGATTGCCGTCGGCCAGGCCGAATGGAAGCACCTGAGCGTGGAGAACGTGCCGGGGTCGATGGAGTTCGATCTCGACACCAACTGGCAGCTGGCCTGCCGGTGCATTCAGCAGGCGCTGGAGCGCGCGCGCCTGAGCGCGGCGGATATTCAGTCCGTCGCCTGCTGTTCGATGCGCGAAGGGATCGTGCTGTACGACCGCAGCGGCGAGGCCATCTGGGCCTGCGCCAACGTTGACGCCCGCGCCAGCCGCGAGGTGGCTGAACTCAAAGAGATCCACGACTACCGTTTTGAATCCGAAGTGTATGACGTTTCCGGCCAGACGCTTGCCCTTAGCGCCATGCCGCGCCTGCTCTGGCTGGCGCATCACCGTCCGGACATCTACCGCAAGGCCGCGACCATCACCATGATCAGCGACTGGCTGGCGGCAAAGCTCTCCGGCGAGCTGGCGGTCGATCCGTCTAATGCGGGCACCACCGGCATGCTGGATCTCTTTTCACGCGACTGGCGTCCGGCGCTGCTCGACATGGCCGGGCTGCGCGCCGATATTCTCTCGCCGGTGAAAGAGACCGGCACCGTGCTGGGGGCCATCACGAAAGAAGCCGCACAGCAGAGCGGTTTACGCGAGGGCACGCCGGTAGTGATGGGCGGCGGCGACGTGCAGCTGGGCTGCCTGGGGCTGGGCGTTGTCCGCGCCGGACAAACGGCGGTGCTGGGCGGCACCTTCTGGCAGCAGGTGGTTAACCTGCCGCAGGTGCGCACCGACCCTGAGATGAACATCCGCGTGAACCCGCACGTTATCCCCGGCATGGCGCAGGCGGAGTCGATCAGCTTCTTTACCGGGCTGACCATGCGCTGGTTCCGCGACGCCTTTTGTGCCGAAGAGAAGCTGATTGCCGAGCGGATGGGGATGGACACCTATTCCCTGCTGGAAGAGATGGCGGGCCGCGTACCCGCTGGCTCCCACGGCGTAATGCCAATCTTCTCCGACGCGATGCATTTTAAGCAGTGGTACCACGCCGCGCCGTCGTTTATTAACCTCTCTATCGACCCGGAAAAGTGCAACAAAGCGACGCTGTTCCGCGCCCTGGAGGAGAACGCGGCAATCGTCTCGGCCTGTAACCTGACGCAGATTTCGCGCTTCTCCGGCGTGACGTTTGATAGCCTGGTGTTTGCGGGCGGCGGCGCAAAGGGCGCCCTGTGGAGCCAGATTTTAAGCGACGTCACCGGCCTGCCGGTGCGCGTGCCGGAAGTCAAAGAGGCAACGGCGCTCGGCTGCGCCATTGCCGCCGGAACGGGTGCGGGGCTGTTTGCGGATATGGCCTCGACGGGCGAGCGGCTGGTGAAGTGGAGCCGCGAGTTTACGCCAAACCCGCAGCACCGGGAGCTGTACGACGGCATGATGGAGAAGTGGCAGGCGGTGTACGCGGATCAGCTCGGGCTGGTGGACAGCGGGCTGACCACGTCGATGTGGCAGGCGCCGGGGTTAGCGCGGGCAGCGACGCCGTAAATAACGCCGGATGGCGCTGCGCTTATCCGTCCTGGGGTTTTGTAGCCCCGGTAAGCGTAGCGCCACTGGGGAAGTTCTTTGAGATCTATCACAATCATTCGATCCCGCTTTTACCTTTCTGCTGTCGCTGGCTAAATTAGTAACTCATCCGACCACATAACAATAATTTTACACTGGAAGAGACTATGAGCCGCTACCCGTCGCTATTCGCCCCCCTCGATCTGGGGTTTACCACCCTTAAAAACCGCGTGTTAATGGGCTCGATGCACACCGGGCTGGAGGAGCGTCCGGACGGAGCCGAGCGCCTGGCGGCCTTCTACGCCGAGCGCGCGCGCCACGGGGTGGCGCTGATTGTCACCGGCGGCGTAGCCCCTGCCCCTTCAGGCGTGACGATGGAGGGCGGCGCAGTCCTGAATGATGCGACACAGCTGCCGCATCACCGCATTGTCACGGACGCGGTGCATAACGAAGGCGGCAAAATCGCCCTGCAAATTCTGCATACCGGGCGCTACAGCTATCAGCCAAAGCTGGTTGCGCCATCGGCTATTCAGGCGCCGATTAACCGCTTTACCCCTCACGCCCTCAGCCACGACGAGATCCTGGCGCTGATCGACGATTTTGCCCGCTGCGCCGCGCTGGCGCGTGAGGCGGGCTACGACGGCGTGGAGGTGATGGGCTCTGAAGGCTATCTGATTAACGAATTCCTCGCCGCACGCACCAACCAGCGCGACGACGAATGGGGCGGTGACTATGCCCGCCGGATGCGCTTTGCCGTGGAGGTGGTGCGCGCGGTGCGCGAACGTGCGGGCGCGGACTTTATTATTATCTTCCGCCTGTCGATGCTCGACCTGGTGGAGGGCGGCGGCACCTTCGACGAAACCGTGCAGCTGGCGCAGGCGATTGAAGCCGCAGGTGCCACGATTATCAACACCGGGATTGGCTGGCACGAAGCGCGCATCCCGACCATCGCCACGCCGGTGCCGCGCGCGGCGTTCAGTTGGGTAACGCGCAAGCTGAAAGGCAAAGTCTCCGTTCCGCTGGTCACCACTAACCGCATTAACGACCCGCAGGTGGCGGACGATGTGATCTCACGCGGCGACGCCGATATGGTATCGATGGCGCGTCCGTTCCTCGCGGATGCCGAACTGCTCTCTAAAGCGCAAAGCGGCCGTGCGGATGAGATCAACACCTGCATCGGCTGTAACCAGGCCTGTCTGGATCAGATCTTCGCCGGCAAAGTCACCTCATGCCTGGTGAACCCCCGCGCCTGCCATGAAACCAAAATGCCGGTGGTTGCGACGGTCAATAAAAAACGCCTGGCCGTGGTGGGCGCTGGCCCCGCTGGGCTGGCGTTTGCGGTGAATGCCGCCTCGCGCGGGCACAGCGTGACGCTGTTTGATGCCGCCGGTGAAATTGGCGGGCAGTTTAATATCGCCAAACAGATCCCCGGCAAAGAGGAGTTCTATGAAACCCTGCGCTACTACCGCCGGATGATCGATCTGACGGGTGTTGATCTGCGGCTTAACCAGCTTGTCAGCGCGGCGGATCTGATCGGTTTCGACGAGGTGATCCTGGCGAGCGGGATCGCACCGCGCACGCCTGCAATCGAGGGTATCGATCATCCGAAGGTGTTGAGCTATCTGGACGTATTGCGTGACAAAGCGCCCGTTGGCGAGAAGGTGGCGATTATCGGCTGCGGCGGGATCGGCTTTGATACCGCGATGTATTTAAGCCAGCCGGGCGAGGCCACCAGCCAGAACATCGCCGAGTTTTGCGTAGAATGGGGCATTGATACCAGCCTGAGCCAGTCCGGCGGATTACGGCCGGAAGGGCCGCAGCTGCCGAAAAGCCCGCGCCAGATCGTGATGCTCCAGCGTAAGGCCAGCAAGCCGGGTGAAGGGCTGGGCAAAACCACGGGCTGGATCCACCGCGCCACCCTGCTCTCGCGCGGGGTGAAGATGATCCCGGCGGTGAGCTACCAGAAGATCGACGACGATGGGCTGCATGTGCTGATCGGTGGTGAACCGCAGCTGCTGCGCGTGGATCATGTGATTTTGTGCGCCGGACAGGAGCCGAAGCGCGATCTGGCGGACCCGCTGCGCGAAGCGGGTAAAACGGTGCATTTGATCGGCGGGTGCGACGTGGCGATGGAGCTGGATGCGCGGCGGGCGATTGCGCAGGGCACCCAGCTTGCACTGGTTATTTAGCGACGACGCCCCAGCTTCACCGCTTTCAGCACCACAAACTTGTTATTGGTCGCAATGGTGACGCAGTTGCCGAAAATCTTCTTCAGCTTGTGGAAGTAGTCCAGGTGGCGGTTCGCCACGATATACAGCTCGCCGTTGATTTTCAGGCAGCGGCGCGCGTGGTGGAACATCTCCCATGCGACGTTATCCGTCAGGGCGTGCTTCTGGTGGAACGGCGGGTTGCAGAACACGGCGTTGAAGCGGAAAGGCTCAACGCCGGAGAGCGCGTTGTTGATCATAAATTCGCAGCGATCCACCGCTTCCGGCATGTTGGTTTCTACGTTCAGACGGCTGGAGGCCACCGCCATCGGCGACTCGTCGCTGAACACCACGCTGGCTTCCGGATTCTTCGCCAGCAGCGTCAGGCCAATCACGCCATTGCCGCAGCCCAGATCGACAATCTCCCCTTCCAGGTTTTCCGGCAGATGCTCCATAAAGAAACGCGCCCCAATATCCAGCCCGGTGCGGGAGAAAACGTTCGCATGGTTATGGATGGTCCAGTCGGTGCCTTCCAGTTTCCAGCTCAGCGTCTCCGGCGCGTCGGCCAGCTCCGGTGCGCTGAAGGTGCAGTTGATCAGGCGCGCTTTTTTCCAGGCAAGCGTGGTAGTGGTCGGGCCGAGCACTTTCTCGAACAGCTCCAGCGTTGAGGTGTGAATATCGCGCGCTTTGGCACCCGCAATAATGCGGGTTTCCGGCGTGACGACTTTGCGCAGCGCGCGAAGCTGTTGCTCCAGCAGTGCCATGGTTTTTGGCACCTTGATCAATACCACGCCCGGCGCCTGCGGGTAGTCCGCGGTGCTGTCGAGGAACTTCACGCTGGACTCGTCGATGTCGTTATGGCGCAGGTTTTCACGCGTCGCCAGTTCGCTCAGGTAGGAATCGCCGATGCTGTACGGCGTGTGCTCTGCCAGGGCGCAGCCCAGGGCACCAAACGCGTCATTCAGGATCAGAACCGGGCCGCGGATTTCAGTCTCATCCAACTGCTGCAGCAGATATTCATCCGCCGCTTCCCACGCCTGAAGCGGGTTAACGTCGTCCGTTTCCGGGAAACGTTTAAGGTTGAGTGAACGGAAACCGTTGTCTAAGTGGCTCATCGGCCCTCCTGAATGGTAAAATTTGGCGTATCCCTGAAAAGGGTGCGTGAGTATACCCGTTTTCGCATTAATTTGGGCTTTTGATGAACCAACTTACTTATCTCCAGGGCTACCCGGAGCATTTACTGACTCAGGTTCGCAGCCTGATTGCCGAGCAGAAGCTCGGCGCGGTGCTGGAAAAACGCTACCCCGGCACGCACGATTTCGCGACCGATAAGGCCCTCTGGCAGTATACGCAGGATCTGAAAAGCCGATATCTGAAGAGCGCGCCGCCGATCAACAAGGTGATGTACGACAACAAGATCCACGTGCTGAAAAACGCGCTCGGCCTGCACACCGCCATCTCCCGCGTGCAGGGCGGCAAGCTGAAGGCTAAGGCGGAGATCCGCGTGGCGACGGTGTTTCGTAACGCGCCGGAAGCCTTTCTGCGGATGATCGTAGTCCATGAGCTGGCGCACCTGAAAGAGAAAGAGCACGACAAAGCGTTCTATTCCCTGTGCTGCCACATGGAGCCGCAGTATCACCAGCTGGAGTTTGATACCCGCCTGTGGCTTACGCATTTATCGTTAAATGGTAATGCGGAATAGCGCACTGGTTTTGCAATAATCCCGTGCTACAGTGGCTAAAGGTTCCCCGCTACGGAGTACGTAAACGTTTATGATACGTTTCGCAGTCATTGGAACGAACTGGATCACGCGCCAGTTCGTCGACGCCGCCCACGAAACCGGCAAACTTAAACTCACCGCAGTCTATTCCCGCAGCCTTGAGCAGGCGCAGAGTTTTGCTAACGACTACCTCGTCGAGCATCTCTTCACCTCCCTGGATGAAATGGCGCAAAGCGACGCCATTGACGCGGTCTATATCGCCAGCCCGAACTCCCTGCACTTCCCGCAAACGGCGCTGTTTCTCGGCCACAAAAAGCACGTGATTTGCGAGAAGCCGCTGGCCTCGAATATTGAGGAAGTGGAAGCGGCCATTGCGCTTGCCCGCGAAAACCAGGTGGTGCTGTTCGAAGCGTTCAAAACCGCCAGCCTGCCGAATTTCCTTCTGCTGCAGCAGTCCCTGCCGAAAATTGGCAAAGTGCGCAAAGCCTTTATCAACTACTGCCAGTATTCGTCGCGCTATCAGCGCTATCTGGACGGCGAGAATCCGAATACCTTTAACCCGGCCTTCTCAAACGGCTCGATTATGGATATCGGTTTTTACTGCCTGGCCTCTGCCGTAGCGCTGTGGGGCGAGCCGCACGGCGTTACGGCCACCGCCAGCCTGCTGGAGAGCGGCGTGGATGCACACGGTTTGGTGGTGCTGGACTACGGTGATTTTAGCGTCACGCTGCAGCACTCCAAGGTGAGCGATTCCGTGTTGCCGAGCGAAATTCAGGGCGAAGCCGGGTCGCTGGTCATCGAGAAGATCTCCGAATGCCAGAAGGTGAGCTTCGTGCCGCGCGGCGGCAAAGCGCAGGAACTGACGCAGCCTCAGCATATTAACACTATGCTCTATGAGGCAGAGGTCTTCGCCCGTCTGGTGGAAGACAACGAAGTGAATCACCCAGGCCTTGCGGTAAGCCGCACCACGGCGAAGCTGCAAACCGAGATCCGCCGCCAGACCGGCGTGGTGTTCCCGGCAGACGGCATAGGCGCGGAAGCGATCGCGTAAAGCTGTGTAATGAAACGGCGCAGGCCATTGACGAAACCGATGGTCTGACATATTTTGTTACCTGCAAAGGGGAGTAACTTCTTCGCCGGTGGATCGTCATTACGATGCGTAAAATATGCATCCGGTCGCCGGGCAACCTTCGTGGTTGTAAGTGAGACCTTGCCGGAAGGCGAGGTCTATGCATAAAAAGCTAACGGCTATCGTCTTCTGACCATGGCCGTTTTTGTTTTTTATGTGTAAGGAAAATAGTATGCATTCTGTCGGCACTCCAATGCTGTGGGGCGGATTCGCGGTTGTCGTGCTCATCATGCTGGCGATCGACCTCTTTTTGCAGGGTCGTCGCGGCGAGCACGGCATGAGCGTTAAGCAGGCCGCCGTCTGGTCGCTGGTCTGGGTTACCCTCTCGCTCCTCTTTTGCGCCGCCTTCTGGTGGTACCTGGCCTCGACTGAAGGCCGTGCGGTGGCCGATCCTCAGGCGCTCGCCTTCCTCACCGGTTATCTGATTGAAAAAGCCCTGGCGGTTGATAACGTCTTCGTCTGGCTGATGCTGTTCAGCTACTTTGCTGTGCCTGCAGCATTGCAGCGCCGCGTGCTGGTCTACGGCGTGCTGGGTGCCATTGTCCTGCGTACCATCATGATCTTCGCCGGCAGCTGGCTGATTACCCAGTTCGAATGGCTGCTGTACGTGTTCGGCGCGTTCCTGCTGTTCACCGGGGTCAAAATGGCGCTGGCGAAAGAAGACGATACCGGTATCGGTGATAAGCCGCTGGTGAAGTGGATCCGCGGTCATCTGCGCATGACGGACAAGATCGAGAGCGAGCACTTCTTCGTGCGTAAGAACGGCCTGCTGTTTGCTACCCCGCTGCTGCTGGTGCTGATTCTGGTCGAGCTGAGCGACGTGATTTTCGCGGTAGACAGCATCCCGGCAATCTTCGCGGTGACGACTGATCCGTTCATCGTGCTGACCTCTAACCTGTTTGCGATCCTCGGTCTGCGCGCCATGTATTTCCTGCTGGCGGGTGCGGCAGAGCGCTTCTCGATGCTGAAGTACGGTCTGTCGGTGATTCTGGTGTTTATCGGTATCAAGATGCTGATTGTCGATTTCTATCATATCCCGATCGCCATTTCGCTTGGCGTGGTGTTCGGCATTCTGCTGGTGACGCTGGTTATCAATACCTGGGTTAACCGCCAGCACGATAAGAAGCAGCAGGTGGAGTAATCCCCTCACCCTAACCCTCTCCTCAAAGGGGAGAGGGTTAACACACTTTTGTGACTCAATAGTTAAAAAATATGATGTGACACGTAAAATCCAGCATTTTACTCTTCCGCCTTTCCCCGCTTTCCTTGATACTCAACCAGGCAAACAAATATTTACATCCTGAAATAAATGTGACTTAGAGCACATCCAGGATGGAACACAATTTCACTTAGGAATTTAGTATGAGCACACAATCTAAGGGCCTGCTTGCGCGTCTGACGCAGGGTAGCCTGGTTAAACAAATCCTGGTAGGTCTGGTTCTGGGTATTCTGCTGGCGCTGGTGTCAAAACCTGCCGCGGAAGCGACGGGGCTTCTCGGAACGCTTTTCGTGGGCGCGCTGAAGGCCGTTGCGCCGGTGCTGGTACTGATGCTGGTCATGGCTTCTATCGCCAATCACCAACACGGACAAAAAACCAACATTCGCCCGATTCTCTTTTTATATCTGCTGGGCACGTTTTCTGCTGCGCTGACCGCAGTGGTTTTTAGCTTCCTCTTCCCCTCCACGCTACATCTGACCTCTGCGGCGGGCGACGTCACGCCGCCTTCAGGCATTGTGGAAGTGCTGCGCGGCCTGCTGATGAGCATGGTTACAAACCCCATTGATGCCCTGCTGAATGCCAACTACATTGGCATTCTGGTGTGGGCGATCGGCCTGGGCTTCGCCCTGCGTCACGGCAACGAAACGACGAAAAACCTGGTCAACGACATGTCCAACGCCGTGACCTTTATCGTTAAGGTCGTGATTCGCTTTGCGCCCATCGGTATCTTCGGCCTGGTGTCATCTACCCTGGCCACAACCGGCTTTGACGCGCTGTGGGGCTACGCGCAGCTGCTGATGGTGCTGGTCGGCTGTATGCTGCTGGTGGCGCTGGTGATCAACCCGCTGCTGGTGTTCTGGCAGATCCGCCGTAACCCGTATCCGCTGGTGCTCACCTGCCTGCGCGAGAGCGGCGTATACGCCTTCTTTACCCGCAGCTCGGCGGCAAACATTCCGGTCAACATGGCGCTGGCAGAGAAGCTGAACCTGGACCGCGATACCTATTCCGTGTCGATCCCGCTGGGTGCGACCGTGAACATGGCGGGTGCGGCGATCACCATCACCGTGCTGACCCTGGCGGCAGTGCATACGCTGGGTATTCCTGTGGATCTGCCAACGGCGCTGCTGCTGAGCGTGGTGGCGTCGCTGTGTGCCTGTGGCGCATCCGGCGTGGCGGGCGGTTCGCTGCTGCTGATCCCGCTGGCGTGCAATATGTTCGGCATCCCGAACGAGATCGCCATGCAGGTTGTGGCCGTCGGCTTCATCATCGGCGTGCTGCAGGACTCCTGCGAAACCGCGCTGAACTCCTCTACCGACGTGCTGTTCACCGCAGCGGCCTGTCAGGCGGAAGACGCGCGTTTAGCGAAGAACGCGCTGCGAGGTTAACAGCAAAACGGCACCCCTGAGGTTGCCGTTTTTAGTGTTTGTACCCTCTCCCACAGGGAGAGGGTCAGGGTGAGGGCATCAGGCCGCACCGATTAAAGTTCAGTAGGTCGGGTAAGCGCTAGCGCCACCCGACAAAACACTTAAAGCGTCACACCACTCTTAAAGATCGCCAGCTCGCGGAAGTCGTTCTTCTCGTTACAGGTCTGCCTGCCGTTAGCAAACTCCACGATAGTGTCCACGAACTCCGTCAGCAGCTGCGGCATCGCTTTGCCGTGGATCAGCTGGCCTGCGTCGAAATCGATCCAGTGCTTTTTCTTCGCCGCCAGCTCGCTGTTGGTGGCGATTTTCACCGTCGGCACAAAACCGCCGTACGGCGTACCGCGACCGGTGCTGAACAACACCATGTGACAGCCCGCCCCCGCCAGCGCGCTGGTGGCGACCGCATCGTTACCCGGTGCGCTCAGCAGGTTCAGGCCGTGGGTTTTCAGGCGTTCGCCGTAGCGCAGAACGTCCACCACCTGGCTGGCCCCCGCTTTCTGGGTGCAGCCGAGGGATTTCTCCTCCAGCGTGGTGATTCCGCCCGCCTTGTTCCCCGGCGACGGGTTCTCGTAAATCGGCTGATTGTGGGCAATGAAGTACTGTTTGAAGTCGTTCACCATGGTGACGGTCTTCTCAAACGTCTCTTCGTCACGGCAGTGGCTCATCAGAATGCGCTCCGCGCCAAACATTTCCGGCACTTCGGTCAGCACCGTGGTGCCACCGTTGGCAATCACGTAATCCGAGAAGCGGCCCAGCATTGGGTTAGCGGTAATGCCGGAAAGACCGTCAGACCCGCCGCACTCCAGGCCAAACTTCAGCTCGCTCAGCCTGCCCGGCTCGCGCCTGTCGTGGCGCATCACCTCGTACAGCTGATGCAGCTGCTCAACGCCCGCTTCCACTTCGTCGTCCTGATGCTGGCACACCATGAAGTGAACGCGCTCAGGGTCGAATTCTCCCAGCGTGTCGCGGAAGGCGTCGACCTGGTTGTTCTCGCAGCCGAGGCCGATCACCAGCACCGCGCCCGCATTCGGGTGGCGCACCATGTTTTGCAGCATGGTGCGGGTGTTAATGTGGTCGTCACCCAGCTGGGAGCAGCCGTAGGTGTGGCTGAACAGATGTACCCCGTCGATGCCCTCGGCATCGTGGGTCTCCTTCAGAAAGCGGGTCTGGATCTGACGCGCAATGCCGTTCACGCAGCCGACGGTCGGCAGGATCCACAGCTCGTTGCGGATCCCCACATCACCGTTTGCGCGACGGTAGATTTGCACCTCACGATCCCCCGCCTGCACGCCTGCCTTCGGTAGTTCAGGCTGATAGCTGTACTCGTCCAGATCGCTGAGATTGGTGCGGGTATTGTGGGAATGAATATATTCACCCGGCGCAATATCCGCCAGCGCATGGCCGATGGGCAAACCGTACTTCACCACGTTCTCCCCTTTTGCAATGGGGATCAGGGCAAACTTGTGTCCACGTCCAATGGCCTGGCACAACGTGACCGACTGGTTATCGAAGGCCACTTCCGTGCCTTCGGTTAAATCTGCCAGCGCGACGGCCACGTTATCCAGCGAATGGATTTTGATGTATTGCATATCAACCTCAGACGGCCTTAGTTCAGTTCAATGGCGAAGTAGTCACGCGCATTGTTAAAGCAGATGTTTTTCACCATGTCGCCCAGCAGCTGGATATCCGCTGGCGCTTCACCCGCATGCACCCAGCGGCCAATCATCTGGCACAGGATGCGGCGGAAATATTCATGACGGGTATAGGACAGGAAGCTGCGGCTGTCGGTCAGCATACCCACGAAGCGGCTTAACAGACCGAGCTGCGCCAGCTGCGTCATCTGACGCTCCATGCCGTCTTTCTGATCGTTGAACCACCAGCCGGATCCGAACTGCATCTTGCCCGGCATACCTTCGCCCTGGAAGTTGCCCACCATGGTGCCCAGCACTTCGTTATCGCGCGGGTTCAGGCAGTAGAGAATGGTTTTCGGCAGCAGGTTTTGTTCGTTCTGTTTGCTCAGCAGTTTTGACAGCTCTTCCGCCAGCGGGCGGTCGTTGATGGAGTCAAAGCCCACGTCCGCGCCCAGCAGTTTGAACTGGCGCTGGTTGTTATTGCGCAGCGCGCCGATGTGGTACTGCTGTACCCAGCCGCGACGGGCGTATTCCGCGCCGAGGAACACCAGCACCGCAGTTTTGAACTGCGCCACTTCGTGCTCGCTAAGCGATTCACCGGAGAGGCGACGCGCCAGGATGCTGTCCAGTTCGGCTTCGTTTGATTCCGCGAACAGCACCACGTCCAGCGCGTGGTCAGAGACTTTACAGCCGTGCGCCGCGAAGTGGTCCAGGCGTTTGGTCAGCGCGGTTTGCAGGTCAGCGAAACGACGGATGTCGGTATCGGACACTTCCGCCAGCTTCGCCATGTAGTCGTTGAACGTGGCCTGCTCAATGTTGAAGGCTTTGTCCGGGCGCCAGCTTGGCAGCACTTTAATGTCAAAAGAGGCGTCTTTGGCGACAACGGCATGATGCTCCAGGGAGTCAATCGGATCGTCGGTGGTGCCCACCATCTTCACGTTCATCTGCTTCATGATGCCGCGCGCGGAGAAGTTATCCTGCGCCAGCAGCGCATTGCACTGGTCCCAGATCTCATCCGCCGTAGCGGGAGAAAGCAGCTTGCCGGTGATGCCAAACGGACGGCGTAGTTCGAGGTGCGTCCAGTGGTATAGCGGGTTGCCGATAGTGTGCGGAACGGTCGCCGCCCAGGCGTCAAACTTCTCGCGATCGGTCGCGTCGCCGGTACACAGTCGCTCGGCCACGCCGTTGGTGCGCATTGCGCGCCATTTATAGTGGTCACCTTTTAGCCAGATATCATACAGGTTTTTGAAACGATAATTTTCGGCAACCTGCTGCGGGGGTAAGTGGCAGTGGTAGTCGAAAATCGGCTGGTCTTTAGCGTAGTCGTGGTACAGGCGGCGGGCAAATTCGGTATCTAACAGAAAATCGTCGGTCATAAACGGCGTCATTATCGTCTTCCTCATTACGGGAGCGTCAGAAAGCGTATGTTCATATGCTGCAAAGTTATCACACCAATTTCCACCCACCGAAGCTTTTTTCGTGAGTGAGATCAATAAACGCTAACAAATAAATTACCCTCAATGGAGTAAACCCTTCTGCAGGCCGCGCCGTTTCTGGCTTTGCGCGCAGCGATTAATGTCCCTACAAAGAATCATACATTTGTGATGTCACTCACCTTTTAAAGTTGTATGACAAGTTATCGTTTCGCCGTCGCAAACACTAAGCCGACGGAATGCGTTACCGGTGTGAGACACATCGGATTTAACGGTACGGATACCGACTTATGCACGCTTACTTATGGCAAGGTTCGGGCCGTTCCGGGACATTCTCCCGGCTACGCCCCTCCCGTTACACAACTGCTCCCGGCAACGGTTGAGAGGTTGCCGTGCTCTGGCGCGGAAATAACATAACGATGAGGTTTTAGATGCGTAAAATTAAAGGGTTACGTTGGTATATGATCGCACTGGTGACGCTGGGCACCGTGCTGGGCTACCTGACACGTAACACCGTGGCAGCGGCAGCGCCGACGTTGATGGAAGAGCTGCATATCTCCACGCAGCAATACTCTTACATCATCGCGGCCTATTCTGCCGCTTACACCGTCATGCAGCCTGTTGCTGGGTATGTTCTCGATATTCTGGGTACCAAAATCGGCTATGCCTTCTTCGCCATCGCCTGGGCGGTATTCTGCGGTGCAACCGCACTGGCAGGCAGCTGGGGCGGTCTGGCGCTGGCTCGTGGCGCGGTCGGTGCGGCAGAAGCCGCAATGATCCCGGCGGGGCTGAAAGCCAGCTCTGAGTGGTTCCCGGCAAAAGAGCGTTCCATTGCGGTGGGTTACTTCAACGTGGGCTCGTCCATCGGCGCAATGATTGCGCCGCCGCTGGTGGTGTGGGCCATCGTGATGCACAGCTGGCAGATGGCATTCATTATCTCTGGCGTGCTGAGCTTCGCCTGGGCAATGGCGTGGCTGGTTTTCTATAAACACCCGCGCGATCAGAAAAAACTCTCCGAGGAAGAACGCGAATACATTATTGGTGGTCAGGAAGCGCAGCATCAGACCAACAATGGCAAGAAGATGTCCGTCTGGCAGATCCTGGGCACCCGTCAGTTCTGGGGTATCGCCCTGCCGCGCTTCCTGGCTGAACCGGCCTGGGGTACCTTCAATGCGTGGATCCCACTGTTTATGTTTAAAGTCTACGGCTTTAACCTGAAAGAGATCGCGATGTTCGCCTGGATGCCGATGCTGTTCGCTGACCTGGGCTGTATCGTAGGCGGCTACCTGCCGCCGCTGTTCCAGCGCTGGTTTGGGGTGAACCTGATTGTTTCCCGTAAGATGGTGGTAACCATGGGCGCCCTGCTGATGATTGGCCCGGGCATGATTGGTCTGTTCACCAGCCCCTACGTCGCTATCGCGCTGCTGTGCATCGGTGGTTTTGCGCACCAGTCGCTCTCCGGCGCGCTGATTACGCTCTCGTCTGACGTCTTCGGTCGCAACGAAGTGGCCACCGCCAACGGCCTGACCGGGATGGCCGCGTGGACCGCGAGTACGATGTTCGCGCTGGTCGTCGGCGCGCTGGCGGATACCATCGGCTTCAGCCCGCTGTTCGCGGTGCTGGCAATCTTCGACCTGATGGGCGCGGTGGTTATCTGGACGGTGCTGAAAAGCAAATCCGCAGAGGAGCTGGCGAAAGAGTCCCTCGGGCGACCGGCTACGCAGAGTTAGCGAAAATGCGTTTCACCGAAGCCGCCCCCGGGCGGCTTTTTTAATGGCAAAATCTGGAGAGTATTCCGTGAAAGTGGTATAACAAATCATCTGCCGTACCCTGCCTGGAGCGCATATGGAAATCACCGAACCACGTCGTTTATATCAACAACTTGCTGCCGAGCTGAAAGATCGCATCGAGCAAGGAGTCTATCTTGTCGGTGATAAACTTCCCGCCGAGCGCTTTATCGCGGATGAAAAAAGCGTAAGCCGAACCGTGGTGCGCGAAGCGATTATCATGCTGGAAGTGGAAGGCTACGTTGAGGTACGCAAAGGTTCCGGCATTCACGTTATTTCTAATCAGCCTAAACACTCTCCGGTGGCGGATGAAAGTCTAGAATTCGCCAGCTACGGTCCGTTTGAGCTGCTCCAGGCTCGCCAGCTGATCGAAAGCAATATTGCCGAATTTGCCGCCACACAGGTGACCAAGCAGGACATCATGAAGCTGATGGAGATCCAGGAGAACGCTCGCAAGGAAAAATGTTTCCGTGATTCCGAGTGGGACCTGCAGTTTCACGTTCAGGTCGCCCTGGCAACCCAAAATACAGCGCTGGCGGCAATCGTTGAGAAAATGTGGACTCAGCGCGTTCATAACCCGTACTGGAAAAAACTGCACGATCATATTGATTCGCGTACCGTGGACAACTGGTGTGACGACCACGATCAAATTCTTAAGGCGCTGATTCGTAAAGATCCCCACGCCGCGAAGCTCGCCATGTGGCAGCACCTGGAAAACACCAAGCAGATGCTCTTCAATGAAACCAGCGACGACTTCGAATTTAACGCTGACCGCTATCTTTTTGCCGATAATCCTGTCGTTCATCTCGATACGGCCCCGAGCGGCGCAAAATAGGCGACCTTTCTACCGGCAGGCGCTTCGCTGCGCCTCCCCGCCTGAATGGGTAAGCAAAACATATATAGTGTCAGCCTTTGTAAAATCCCTCGCTCACTTTCAGGGCTTACGCCAAAATCACCTCACCCTGCAAATTCTGTGACGCAGAACGTTGGGCTTTGTTACAATTGGATTCACTTCGTTATTTTGAAAGTTAGTGCTTGCTAACCAGCCAATTAACAGGGAACAGTGTTGGCCACACCGCAATGTGTCCGCGAGCGACCATAATGAAATCACAACAATGTCGCCGTGCTGTTTGTCCCGGATAACAGGCGAGACGTTAACCGATTTCCAGGAACACTGAATGGAACTTTTGACCCAACTGCTGCATGCCCTTTGGGCGCAGGATTTTGAAACGCTGGCCAACCCTTCCATGATTGGCATGCTCTATTTTGTCTTGTTTATGATTCTGTTCCTTGAGAATGGTTTGCTGCCTGCAGCCTTCTTGCCGGGTGACAGTTTGCTGGTGCTTGTCGGCGTGCTGTGTGCTAAAGGCGCAATGGCGTTCCCGCAAACCATTTTATTACTGACCGTCGCGGCCAGCCTTGGCTGCTGGGTGAGCTATATCCAGGGAAGATGGCTGGGCAATACCCGAATAGTACAGAACTGGCTTTCCCATCTGCCTGCGCACTATCACCAGCGGGCACACCACCTGTTCCATAAGCATGGGCTTTCCGCGCTGCTGATTGGCCGCTTTATCGCCTTTGTGCGCACCCTGCTGCCCACCATTGCCGGGCTGTCCGGGTTGAGCAGCGCACGCTTCCAGTTCTTCAACTGGATGAGCGGCCTGTTATGGGTTCTGATCCTGACGACGCTGGGCTATGCGCTGGGTAAGACGCCGGTCTTCATGAAATATGAAGATCAGCTGATGTCCTGCCTGATGCTGCTACCTGTTGTTCTGCTGGTCTTCGGCCTGATCGGCTCGCTGGTTGTCCTGTGGAAGAAAAAATACGGAGCGCGAGGTTAACGATGGTTATCTCACCGCTCGCCATGCGCCGCTTTGCCTGTGCCTTTATTGCACTGGTGATGCTCAGCGTCGTACTGCTGGCCTGGAACACGCTTTCACATCAGGACGCTACGCTGGCCATTCGCCCGGTAAACCAGGGGGGCGGTGTGCCTGACGGTTTTTCTGTCTGGCATCATCTGGATGCAAACGGCATCCGCTTTAAAAGCATCACCCCGCAGGACGATGTTTTACTGATTAAGTTTGATTCCCGTGCGCAGAGCGCTGCAGCGAAAGCGGTTCTTGACCGTACGCTGCCGCACGGCTATATCATTGCCCAGCAGGAAGATGACAACCCGCCAGCCGCGTGGTTATCATTGATTCGCGATACGTCGCATCGGTTTGGATAACTTCCTGGATTCCGAATCTTTTCACTCACTTTGGTGAATCCCCCGTTTACTTACTATGCTTAAGTACGCGGAGCACCCCTCGAATGTACTCCGCATCATTTTGGATAGCGGCTAACCCCGCAGCACAATGGAAGGTTTCGATAATGAAATTCCGCATGACCCTGGCTCTGGCCCTTTTTTCTTTAAGCACAACGACCTTCGCAAACTCTCTCTGTCAGGAGAAAGAACAGGATATTCAGCGTGAGATCGGTTATGCCGAAAAGCATAACAATCAGCACCGTGTTGATGGTCTCAAAAAAGCGCTGAGCGAAGTGAAAGCGAACTGTTCAGACAGCAAGCTGCGTGCCGATCACCAAAAGAAAATCGCTGAACAGAAGGACGAGATAGCCGAGCGCCGTCAAGACCTGCAGGAAGCGAAAGAGAAAGGGGATGCGGAAAAAATTGCTAAGCGCGAGAAGAAGTTGAAAGAGGCGCAGGACGACCTGAAAGCGCTGGAAGCTCGCGATTATTGAGTTAACGGAAATCTCAACAGGAGAGAATCATGTCAAAAGATACGACGTCTGAACATCTGCGCGCTGAACTGAAATCCCTGGCCGATACCCTTGAAGAGGTGCTGAACTCCTCTGCCGATAAGTCGAAAGAAGAAGTAAGCAAGCTGCGCAGCAAAGCGGAGCAGGCGCTGAAAGAGAGCCGCTACCGCCTGGGTGAAACCGGTGATGCACTGGCGAAACAGACCCGTGAAGCGGCTGCGCGTGCAGATGAATATGTGCGCGACAATCCATGGACGGGAGTTGGTATTGGTGCCGCAGTGGGTGTGGTACTGGGTGTCCTGCTGACGCGTCGTTGATATGGAAGATCCTCGTCACGCACAAGGGCCTGCTAATAACGTCCTCGGCATCGGCCAGCGTATTTTAACGACGCTGGTTGGGATTGCCGAAACGCGCGTCCGGCTGGCAGTGGTCGAACTGGAAGAGGAGAAAGCGAACCTCTTCCAGATGCTGCTGATGCTCGGGCTGACCATGCTCTTCGCCGCGTTTGGTCTGATGAGCCTGATGGTGTTAATCATCTGGGCCATTGACCCGCAGTATCGACTTAACGCGATGATTGCCACGACCGTCGTTCTGCTGGTCGCGGCGCTGATTGGCGGCATATGGACGATGCGTAAAGCGCGCAGGTCCACTTTCCTGCGCCACACGCGCCAGGAACTGGCTAACGATCGCGCCCTGCTGGAGGATGACAAGCCGTGAGCGATAAAGCGGAACGTCAGAAGCGAAAAGCGTACCTGTTAAGTCAGATCCAGCAGCAGCGGCTGGATCTGTCTGCCAGCCGCCGTGACTGGATCGACGCGACGCGACGGTTTGACCGTGGCTGGAATACCTTCCTGAGCCTGCGTTCGTGGGCGCTGGTCGGCAGCAGCGTGATGGCTATCTGGACGGTTCGTCATCCGAATATGCTCATCCGCTGGGCCCGACGCGGTTTTGGTGCCTGGAGCGCCTGGCGTCTGGTCAAAGCAACGCTGCGGCAACAACAGCTGCGGTGATAAACGCAAAACGGTAACTTAGGTTACCGTTTTTTGTTTTTGCCCTTCTCCCCGTGGGCTGAGGGCACCAGCGCGCACCTGCCCTTACTCAATATCTTTGAAGAAGATTGACAGTTTTCCTTGCTAACAATTGCTACCCGCCCCGTTTACACTCCTCTCCATCGACAGCAGAGCCGCGGTATCTACCCGGAATTGCAGACAAATAATGTTCAGCCGCTTATGTGGTTTCCTGGAGAGTAAAATGAAAAAATTAGAAGATGTTGGTGTACTGGTCGCGCGTATTCTGATGCCAATTCTGTTTATCGTGGCAGGCTGGGGCAAAATCACCGGATATGCGGGTACCCAGCAGTATATGGAAGCCATGGGCGTTCCGGGGTTCCTGCTGCCGCTGACCATTCTGCTTGAGTTTGGCGGCGGCCTGGCGGTTCTGTTCGGCTTCCTGACCCGCACCACCGCGCTGTTTACCGCAGGCTTCACCCTGCTGACCGCGTTCCTGTTCCACAGCAACTTTGCTGAAGGCGTGAACTCACTGATGTTTATGAAAAACCTGACCATCGCGGGTGGCTTCCTGCTGCTTGCGATTACCGGCCCAGGCGCATACAGCATCGACCGCGTTCTGAATAAGAAATGGTAAGCACGCTATACTGAATAAACACAAAGCGAGGAGACATCTCCTCGCTTTTGCTATCTGACGGAGGAGTAAAAAATGGGACAACTCGTAGACGGCGTCTGGCAGGATGTCTGGTATGACACCAAATCCACCGGTGGACGCTTTAAGCGCTCTGTTTCGGCCTTCCGTAACTGGCTGACCGCCGACGGCGCACCCGGCCCGAGTGGCGAAGGGGGCTTCGCGGCGGAGAAAGATCGCTATCATCTTTATGTTTCCCTCGCCTGCCCGTGGGCGCACCGCACGCTGATCGTGCGCAAGCTAAAAGGCCTCGAATCCTTCATTCCGGTTTCAGTCGTCAACCCGTTGATGCTGGAAAACGGCTGGACGTTCGACAGTGATTTCCCCGCTGCGACCGGTGATGACCTGTATCACCACGATTTCCTCTACCAGCTCTATCTACGTGCCGATCCGCACTACACCGGACGCGTGACCGTGCCGGTGCTGTGGGACAAGAAAAACCAGACGATCGTCAGCAATGAGTCCGCGGAAATCATCCGCATGTTCAATACCGCGTTTGATGCGCACGGCGCCCGCGCCGGGGATTACTACCCGGTTGAACTGCGCGATAAGATTGACGAGCTGAACAGCTGGATTTACGACAACGTCAACAACGGTGTCTATAAGGCCGGTTTCGCCACCAGCCAGGAAGCCTATGACGAAGCGGTCGGAAAGGTGTTTGAATCGCTGGAGCGCCTGGAGCAGATCCTGGGCCAGCATCGCTACCTGACGGGCGATCGCCTGACGGAAGCGGACATTCGCCTGTGGACCACGCTGGTTCGCTTTGACCCGGTCTATGTCACCCACTTTAAGTGCGATAAACACCGCATCAGCGACTACCTGAACCTGTATGGTTTCCTGCGAGACATCTACCAGATGCCGGGGATCGCGGAGACGGTCGATTTTGACCATATTCGCACCCACTATTTCCGCAGCCACAAGACCATCAACCCGACGGGCATCATCTCCATTGGCCCGTGGCAGGATCTGGATGAACCGCACGGGCGCGACGTGCGTTTCGGATAATTATTTAGGGAATCAATTGATTCCCTTTTTTAATTCACAGCATACATCTATCCTTACCTCGATCGCTTAGAAAACAAGTGATTGACTGATTAAGAGGCAAGGAAAATGGACTGGTATTTAAAAGTACTGCGCAACTACGTTGGATTTGGTGGCCGCGCCCGCCGCAAAGAGTACTGGATGTTCGTTCTGGTGAACTTCGTCCTGATTATGGTGCTGGGCATCGTGGATAAAATCCTCGGCTGGGAGCGCGCTGGCGGTGAAGGCGTACTCACTACGATTTATGGCTTGCTGGTTTTGCTGCCTTCATGGGCCGTGCTGTTTCGTCGTCTCCACGACACCGATCGTTCGGCGTGGTGGCTGCTGTTGCTGTTAATCCCGCTTGTCGGCTGGATCGTGATTTTAATTTTCAACTGTCAGAGCGGGACGCCGGGCGAAAACCGCTTTGGTCCGGATCCTAAGATCGGCGCGTAAATTACTGCCCGGTGGCGCTTACGCTTACCGGGCCTGCTCGCTTATTTGTTGTGATGCGCAAAGAGCTTTGGAATTTCGCGCAGGCACCACGATTTGGCTTCGCCCATGCTGTCGCGGCGCCACGCCATAATAATGTCCACTTCGCTGGTGTACTCCGGGCTCACCACCCTTAGTCGCCCTTCCGCAATATCTTTTTCCACAAACGGGTAGGGCATCGTCGCCACGCCCAAACCGGCCAGCAGCGCCTGCCGCTTGTTTTCCAGTGACGTGACCGTCAGACGAGGCTGTTTATCCAGCAGCTGAACCGTCAGCACCGGACGCTCGCGCGCGGTATCCGCCACCGCCACGCCGCGGTACTTCACGCGCGTCACTTCAGAGAGCGGCTCCGGCTCCTGGTGAATCGGGTGATCCGGCGCGGCGACGTAGACGTTCATGACGCTGTAGAGCTTGCGCGAGTTGATTTCTGACGATGAGCGGAAATGCATGTCAGGCGCAATGACGATATCCGCCCTGCCCGTCTCCAGACGCTCCCACGCCCCGGCCAGCACCTCGGTGATGATCGACAGCTGCGTATTGGCCTTCGCCGCCAGGCGGTCTACCAGAGGGAACAGCGCTTCGGTCGGCACCAGCGCTTCGGTGACTAACGTCAGGTGGGTTTCCCAGCCTCGCGCCAGCGCTTCGGCGTCCGTGGTGAGCTTGTCCGCCGCTTCCAGCAGCACGCGACCTCGCTCCAGCAGCATCCGCCCCACGTTGGTGAATTTTGTTCGATGACCGGAGCGATCGAAGAGCACGACGTCCAGCTCTTCCTCCAGTTTTTGCATGGTGTAGCTTAGCGCAGACGGAACGCGCCCCAGTTCATCTGCCGCCGCGGCAAAGCTGCCGCGCCGGTCAATCGCGTCCATGACGCGAAGCGCCTCAAGCGTCAATGCTCTCTCTTTAGCCATCTCGTTCTCATTCAGGAAATTTGAACATACCGGGCAGAATATCTGGCTAACAATGCAGCGTCCATACCTTTACCATTGTTTTAGTGTAAAGAGAGGTCAAGTTTATGATTACGACAAGAACAGCGAAACAGTGCGGACAAGCCGATTTCGGTTGGCTGCAGGCCCGCTACACCTTTTCCTTTGGACACTACTTTGACCCTAAACTCCTCGGTTACGCTTCACTGCGCGTGTTGAACCAGGAAGTGCTCGCCCCGGGCGCCTCCTTCCAGCCGCGTACGTATCCGAAAGTCGATATCCTGAACCTGATCCTGGAAGGCGAGGCAGAATACCGCGATAGCGAGGGCAATCATGTCCAGGCAAAGGCTGGCGAAGCGTTGTTAATTTCCACGCAGCCGGGCATCAGCTACAGCGAGCATAACCTCAGCAAAGACAAAACGCTGACGCGCATGCAGCTGTGGCTCGACGCCTGCCCTGAGCGAGAAAACCCGCTGGTGCAGAAAATAGATCTGAAGGGCGATAAACAGCAGCTGATTGCCTCGCCTGACGGCAGCAAGGACAGCTTGCAGCTGCGACAGCAGGTATGGCTGCACCATATCGAACTGAAAAAAGGTGAACAGGCAAGCTTCCAGCTGCACGGCCCGCGCGCCTATTTGCAGTCCATTCACGGTACGGTGCATGCGGTAACGCACGCGGAAGAGAAAGAAGCGCTCACCTGCGGCGACGGGGCGTTTATTCGTGACGAAGCGAATATCACCCTGGTGGCAGATACGCCGCTGCGCGCGCTGCTGATTGATTTGCCGGTGTAAGAGTTGCTCGATCGGTCCCTCTTCCCTTTGGGAAGAGGGACGAATGCCAATCGCTACACCTTACTCGCCATAATCTCAATAATCTGCCGGTCCGTTGCCTGCATTGAGCGGCACGCCAGGGCGCACAGGTTAGAGATAGACTGTTCCACGTCGTGCGCTACAATCCCCTCGTAGCCCGTCACGCCCGACTCATCCAGCGCCATCATCACGGCTTTCCAGGCGCTGGTGACGCTGGTCGAGACTTTCATGGCGCAGCTGTTAGACGCCCCGTCGCAGATCATCCCGCTGACGTCACCGATCATACTGCCGATGGCCATTGCAATCGTCTGATAGCTTCCGCCCATCAGCCACGCCATCCCTGCGGCGGCCCCCATACCGGCCGTTGTCGCCGCACACAGCGCGGACAAACGCGGAAGCTGGTAATGGATGTAGATAGCCGACAGATGCGAGAGCATCAGCGCCCGCGCCAGCCGTTGGTCATCGGCCTGAACATGTTCAGCGACCACGACAACCGGCATGGTGGCTGTAATCCCCTGATTCCCGGAGCCCGAGTTACTCATCGCCGGCAGCGTCGCGCCGCCCATGCGGGCATCCGAGGCCGCGCTGGTGCGGATAACGATGTCTGAACCCAGATCCTGCGCCATCCATCCGCGTGCGCGCTGCTTATTGAGGGTGGCGCCAATGTGTAGCCCCCACTTCCCGCTAAGCCCTTCACGAGAGAGCGCGTCGTTCAGTTGCCCTGCTTCCAGGATAAAGCGGATCGCCTCGAACGGTACCTGTTCGACAAACTCCAGGATCTGCGAGAGCGTGGTATTTGACAGTACCGCCAGCGGATCGTTACTTACCTCGGCCTGCCGCTCGTCAAGACTGAAGCGCGTTTCGCCGTGACAAACCACCTCCACCACGCGGGTATGTCCGCCCGCAATGGTCACCATGGCCGAGGCCTCACCGGCGTAGACGCAGGCACGTGAATAGAGGATCTCATCGCACGGCTCCTGCAATTTCACCTGCACCAGACCGGCGTTAAGCATTGTTTTGGCCCGCGCCAGCGCATCGGCGGTGACATCTTTCAGCACCTCCAGCCCCGCCTGCGCATTGCCACCGATGGCACCCAGCGCCGCCGCAATGGGCAGCCCGACCATGCCGGTGCCCGGCACCGTTACGCCAAGCCCGTTCTTCATCAGATTCGGCGATACCCACGCCTCAATCTTCGTGACGTCGCCAGGCAGTTGCTCTGCGGCAATCGCACAGGCAAGGGCCAGAGAAACGGGCTCGGTGCACCCCAGCGCAGGCTTAACTTCTTCCTGCACTACGCGAATAAATTGATTCCATAAAGGATGAGTTTGCTCAGACATCGTTACGACCTTATTTGCCCTCAGGAAAATGCGAGGAAAGGAGAAACACAAAGCAGCAGCCCGGTGATGACAATAATCACCAGCGATACGCCCTTATATTTATGCAGCGCCGGTACCTTGTAGACCAGCCACGCAGGGATCAGGCAGCCCACCATGCCGAAGATGGGGCTACAGATAGAGGTGAAGCTCAGTACCGGCGCGTTTAACACGATCGCGCTCCAGGCCAGCAGGATAGCGAACAGCATGATCCCGCGCTGGACGATGCTTTCATTAATACGTTCAGCCGGCATTTTACGGCGCAGGATATTCATCACGATCCCCTGCGTGGCTTCGCGGAAGCCGAGATAGACGCCGAAGAAGGCGGTCATCACGGCAAAAATATTGAGGATCACGCTGACGATTTTGACCCAGCCCGCGCCGTCGCCGCTGATAAACTGCGCCGCAATCGCCAGGGCGGAAATGTTCTGCTCGTAGGCTTTCACCGCTTCGTCGTGTCCCATCGCCAGGGTGAAAGAGACGGCGTAGAAGAAGACCGTGACAAACAGTATGCCAAAGGCGATATTCATCGCCCGCAGCGCCTTATGACGCGCCACCTCAACGGATTTTTCCCGTGAACGATAGGAAATCACCATCGGGCTTAATGTCTGGATAAACAGAATGGAGGTTAAGGTAAAGGGCAGCGTAATAATGGCATTTTTTATCAGCAACCCCATCGGCGGCAGCATGCCCACGTTGGCTAAATGCCAGAGGCCGATCATTGAAAGCCCCAGCGCCGCCACCACAAATAATTTGGTCAGCACCATCAGGCTGGAGACTTTAAACAGCAGCTTTTCACCGCGCGAAGAGATGGCGACCAGAATACAGATCAGGAATAAGCCGTAGAAGGGATTTTCCGACAGCAACCCCTCGGTGACCCCGAAGGTGTGCAAATAGGATGCGCTGTCGTTGGTGATAGCCGTGGAATAGACAAACATCCAGATGACCAGCATCACGAAATAGAGCGCACCTAATAAGATGCCCCAGTTTTTACCTAAATAACCGCTAATCACGCTCGGGTAGTCTTTACATTCCGGGGATTCCGCCAGCGTATTAATAAATAATCGCTGGAAGAGGTACATGGCCGGATAGCCAATTATCGATGAGAGCAAAAAGACCCACAGCCCCATCAATCCAACCTGCACCGGAAGAAAAACGATACCCGCGCCGATAGCCATCCCGATACTCATGATGACCCAGCCCGTGTCGGTGCTGTCGAATTTGATCGCCTCTCGCCATTCGCTTTCGCTCATTCCCGCCCGCCTTGCCGCAGGGGAATCACTCACAATCACACTGCTGTTTGTTGCCATATTCATTGGGCACTCGCTTATTTTGTAGGGTAAACAATTGTTTTTATTAGGTTCCGATCGCCAGCGATTGCGAGTCAGAGAGTGCAGGTGTGTGTTGTTGGTATGGGAAGATCATATCCGTAGCGCGGGAGAAAAAAGTCACAATCTTTATGCGGACTTCCTAAATTTAGAGAAAAAAACGCCTCATTTTTAATGATGTTTGGTAAAAAATTCTAAAAGTGACGCATTTCACAGAATCAATATATTTAAGAAATGGATCTTTTTTAGGAATTTATAAAGATGATTGTTCTACTTTATGCCTTCAAATTTTTATACGATAGCATCACTGAAACCACTCTATTATTATGGCTATGATATGGATACCGTTGAAGAGCTCAATGGAACATACTTCTATAAAGGTGTATGTAATATCTCGGCGTCTGAGTTATTTTTTTGGATTTTCCTTGATACTACCGATGAACAGTTCGGTGGATAAAAAGATGCAGTAATGATGGCTACTATGATCCTTGGTTTACCTATACTTGAGACCAGAACAAAGCCAGAAACGGCTACTATAGGTACTTCCGTGGCTTCTAAGTATCTTCGTGATCTTCTGAATGTACAGCTACCACACCGATTACCTACGATTACCCTCGCAAGCTTTAAATACCGAAAACCAATCTATACCAAAAACTTAGGTGCATTCATTGGTCGATGGATCCCTGCATTGGGGATAACCATACTTGCTGCTGATCTCGCAACGATAAGTTACAAAACACTCTCACGATATAATACGATTGCTCACCCTAAAGATCGGATTTGGTGAATATGAATAGTGAAAATGATGTTTTGAAGTTCTTCAGGGAAAATTTACCAGAACAGGGAACATTTACGGGCAAGAGGATCCCGCTCGAGTTAGACGATGTTTTACAGGATTACACCGATCTGGATGATATCGTTTATGTCATTGAGAAGTTTGAGAAAAAGTATCTTATCAATGTGCCCACGCAAAACTATTTCCCCTGGACTCAAACTTGGTTTTTCAGAAAATGGTTTACGCAAGAACCCGTTAAACAAATATCGAAGCCATTAACCGTAAGAATGTTTGCTGAGGCGGTAAAAGCAGGCACATGGATCCACCACTGATTTTCGAAAGGAGCATGATTTATGGCTGTACCGGTTCATATTTGGTTTTTTGACGATGGCGGCTCACTTATTAAGGGTTCAAGTGATGTACAGGATCGGGAAGGGAGTGTTGAAATTAGAGGGTTAACCCATAATTTAAGTATTCCAACAGATCCTCTTTCCGGGAGATTAACCGGAACGCGCAAACATGCCCCTTTCTTGTTCGAGAAGGAGATAGATAGTTCATCTCCGTATCTTTATAAGGCTGTGGCTACAGGGCAAAACCTAAAAAAAGTTGAGATAAGATATTATCGAATTAACGATGCGGGAAGGGAAGTTGAATACTTCAGAACTGAACTGGAAGGTGTAAAGGTCGTATCAATCTCCCCTATTGTTAACGATACACGTAACTGTCCCGGTACGGGCCATCTTGAATCCATTCAGTTGAGATACGAAAAAGCAATCTGGACTTACTGCGATGGCAATATTCAATTTTCTGATGCATGGAATGAACGAACATCTGCATGATTTTTAGCAGACAAAAAAGCCCCCTTATCTGAAGGGGGCGGATTATTTGGCCTGCGTCACATCGCCTGCGTAAACGTCCTCGAAATCACGTCCTGCTGCTGCTCGCGCGTCAGAGCGTTAAACCGTACCGCATAGCCGGATACGCGAATTGTCAGGTTCGGGTAGGTCTCCGGATGGGCAATGGCATCCAGCAGCATCTCCCGGTTCATGACGTTGACGTTCAGGTGCTGCCCGCCCTCAATAGACGCTTCGTGATGGAAGTACCCATCCAGCAGCCCCACCAGGTTGGTTTTGCGCACCAGTTCATCCTTGCCCAGCGCCTGCGGCACAATGGAGAAGGTATAGGAGATCCCGTCTTTCGCGTAGGTAAACGGCAGCTTGGCGACCGACGTTAGCGAAGCCACCGCCCCTTTCCTGTCGCGACCGTGCATCGGGTTGGCGCCAGGCGCAAACGGCGTGCCGCCGCGGCGTCCGTCTGGCGTGTTGCCCGTTTTCTGGCCGTAGACCACGTTGGAGGTGATAGTCAGGATCGACTGAGTCGGCACCGCGTTGCGATACGTCGGCAGCGCCTGGATCTTCTTCATAAATCGCTCCACCAGGTCGCAGGCGATGCTGTCCACGCGATCGTCATTATTGCCGTACTGCGGATAGTCCCCTTCGATGACGAAGTCCACCGCCAGGCCGCTGTGGTCGCGCACTGGTTTCACCGTGGCGTACTTAATCGCCGACAGGGAATCCGCCGCCACCGACAGCCCGGCAATGCCGCAGGCCATGGTGCGATAGACGTCACGATCGTGCAGCGCCATCAGCGAGGCTTCGTAACTGTACTTATCATGCATGTAGTGAATGAGATTCAGCGCGCTGATGTACTGCACCGCCAGCCAGTCCATAAAGTGGTCGAGGCTCGCCATCACGGTGTCGTAATCCAGCACGTCGTCCAGCAGCGGCTCGGTTTTCGGGCCGACCTGGATCTTCAGCTTCTCGTCCACCCCGCCGTTGATCGCGTACAGCAGCGTTTTGGCGAGGTTGGCGCGAGCGCCGAAGAACTGCATCTGCTTGCCGATCACCATCGGGCTGACGCAGCAGGCAATCGCGTAGTCGTCGCTGTTGAAGTCGGCGCGCATAAGATCGTCGTTCTCATACTGCAGCGACGAGGTGACGATCGACACCTGCGCGGCGTATTTCTTAAACGCGATCGGCAGCTGTTCAGACCAGAGGATCGTCAGGTTCGGCTCCGGCGCGGGCCCCATGGTGTGCAGGGTATGCAGGTAGCGGAAGCTGTTTTTGGTCACCAGCGTACGGCCATCCAGCCCCATGCCGCCGATCACTTCCGTGGCCCAGATCGGATCGCCGGAGAAGAGCGTGTCGAACTCCGGCGTGCGCAGGAAGCGCACCATGCGGATCTTCATGATGAAGTGGTCGATCAGCTCCTGGGCCTGCACCTCGTTAAGCCGCCCCGCCTGCATGTCGCGTTCAATGTAGATATCAAGGAACGAGGCCGTGCGCCCCAGCGACATCGCCCCGCCGTTCTGGGATTTCACTGCGGCAAGGTAGGCAAAATAGACCCACTGCACCGCTTCCTGCGCGTTCATCGCCGGACGTGAAATATCAAAGCCATAGTTCGCCGCCATCTGCTGGATCTGCAGCAACGCACGCCTGTGCTCCGCCAGCTCTTCGCGCAGGCGGATCGTCGCCTCCAGATCTTCGCCGCGCTCCAGCCTGCCCTGCAGATCGGCAAACTGCAGTTCACGCTCGCGCACCAGATAGCTGATGCCGTACAGCGCCACGCGGCGGTAATCGCCGATAATGCGCCCGCGCCCGTAGCCGTCCGGCAGACCGGTCAGCACGCCAGATTTACGGCAGCGCATCATCTCCGGGGAGTAAACGTCAAACACGCCCTGGTTGTGGGTTTTACGCAGGTCGGTAAACAGGTATTCGAACTGCGGATCCATTTCCCGCCCGTAGGCTTCGAACGAGCTGCGGATCATGTTGATCCCGCCGTACGGATGCAGGGCGCGCTTGAGCGGCTTGTCGGTTTGCAGGCCGACGATCGTCTCAAGATCCTGGTCGATATAGCCCGGTCCGTGGGCGGTAATGGTGGTGGCAATGTTGGTGTCGAAATCCACCGGGGCGTGGGTGGCATTCTCCTGGCGAATGCCGACCATCACCTTCTGCCACAGCGCCGTCGTTGCTGGCGTCGCCTGCGCGAGGAAAGCTTCATCGCCTTCATAAGGGGTGTAGTTATGCTGAATAAAATCGCGGACGTTAACGGCGTTTTTCCATTCTTCACCGCGAAACCCGGCCCATGCGTCGCTGTAGGGCGCGACGCCCGTATCGATTGTTACTTTCATGTGATTCTCGCTTTATCAGGCGTAAGCCGCAGCCGGGGTGACCTTCCCAAGACGGAGGGCGTCCAGCGCGATCATTTTTTCTTCGTTGGTAGGGATAACCGCGCAGGTCACGCGGGACGACTCGGTGGAGATGACGCGCGCACCCGCGCTGCCCGGCAGAGCGTTTTTCGCCTCGTCGAGCGCGATGCCAAACACCTTCAGGTGTTCCGCCACCAGCGCGCGGATCAGCGTGGAGTTTTCACCGATGCCGCCAGTGAAGATCACGCCATCCAGACGGTGCAGAGACGCGGCGTGACCGGCGATATGCCGCGCTATGCGGTGGACAAAGGTTTTTATCGCCAGCTGCGCCCGGTCATTGCCGTCATGCCAGGCTTTCTCCAGCGCACGTAAATCGGAGGAGATACCGGAGATGCCAAGCAACCCGGACTCTTTGTTGACCACGCGCTCCAGATCCTCGAACGACTGACCGGTCTGCTGGGCAATCCACGCCATTGCGCCGAAGTCCACGTCGCCGCAGCGCGTGCCCATCACCAGCCCTTCCAGCGGCGTCATCCCCATTGAGGTATCGACGCTTTCACCGTTGCGCACCGCGCAGATGGACGCCCCGTTGCCGAGATGGGCAATCACCAGGCCGCTGTCCTCGGGGGACAGCCCGAGGAGCGCGTGCGCCTGACCGGACACGTAGCGGTGAGAGGTGCCGTGGAAGCCGTAGCGGCGCACGCCCAGCTCTTCAAAATAGCGGTACGGCAGACCGTACAGATACGCCTGCGGCGCCATGGTCTGGTGGAAGCTGGTGTCAAATACCGCCACCTGCTGCACGCCGGGGAACAGGCGCTCTGCGGCTTCCACGCCGCTCAGGTTGGCGTAGTTATGCAGCGGCGCCAGCGGGGAAACCAGACGGATCTGCTCAATAACCTCTTCCGTGATGAGGGTCGACTCGCTGAAGAGATCGCCGCCGTGAGCGATGCGGTGGCCAATCAGGGCCACGCTGCTCATCAGGTCGCGTTTCTCCAGCTCGAGGGCGATGGCGGCCAGCGCCCCTTCGTAGTCCTGGTGAGCCAGTCTGACCGGCTCACCCCCGTTCACGGAAATAAAGGCTTTTTCAGTGTTGATGCCGTCCGCAATGCCCGTCAGCAGGGCATCGCAGCCTGCTGCGTCCAGCACCGAAAACTTAACGGAGGACGATCCGCAGTTAATAACCAGTACTACCGGAAATTCAGTCATGTGTTACTCCGCTCTTCCTGAGCTTTGGGTTAGAACAGTTTGTAAACGATATTCAGAATGGTCAGCAGGCCGACCACGGTCACGAAGATGTTCTCGGTCCGGCCTTTGTATTTCGCCAGCGCGGGCGCTTTACGAATGGCGTACATCGGCAGCAGACACAGCAGAGAAGCGATAATTGGCGCCCCCATGGCTTCAATAAGGTCGAGAATGTTCGGGTTGGCGTAGGCCACAATCCAGGTGGAGCCCATGATGAAAATCATGCTGATGGTGTTCAGCTTACCGACGGAGACGTTCTTCTTATCGCCCTTGTAGCCGAACTTGAGGATCAGGCCGTTCAGCCCCTCCAGCGTGCCCAGGTAGTGGCCGAAGAAGGATTTAAAGATAGCGACCAGCGCGATGATGGAGGCGCCGTATTCCAGCACCGTGGCGAACGTGGATTTACTGCCCGACATCGAGGCAAAGTGGTTCGCCAGGTAAGAGAGCACCGGAATGTTCTGCGCTTTGGCATCCGCCATGTTCTGCGGAGAGAGCGTAAACAGGCAGCTAAAGGCGAAGAACATCACCACCGCCACCATCAGCAGGCTGGCGCGACCGATGATTTTGGAACATTTCTGCTCGGTGAATGCTTTCCCGAACTCCGGCTCGTACTCTTCGCGTTTGGAGACCACGAACGAGGAGACGATGGGCGAGAAGTTAAAGGAGAAGACCATGATGGAGATCCCCAGCCACACCGTGACCAGAATGCCGTCATGACCGGTAAAAGCGATATCGCTCAGGTTGACCTGGTCGATCACCGCCGAGTTCCAGTACGGGATCAGCGACAGGGAAATCAGCACCAGGCTGGCAATGAACGGGAACACCAGGTAGCTCATCACCTTCACCATCAGGTCTTTCCCGAACCAGATCACAAAGGCCATCAGCAGCAGCAGGAACAGCGCCACCACGCCGCGGTTCAGCGCAGGCATCTGGAGTTGGTTTTCCCAGAAGGTCATAAAGGTGTTAGTAATGGTGACGCCGTAAATCCACAGCAGCGGGCAAATGGCGAAGAAGTAGAGGAAGGTGATCACCACCCCACCGGTTTTCCCGAAGTGCTCTTCCACCGTTTCGGTGATGTTGCCGGAGACGTTGCTGCCGGACAAACAGAGGCGCGCCAGCGCGCGGTGGCAGTAAAACGCAATCGGGAAGGCAAGTACCAGCATCAGCAGGATGGGGATCAGTCCGCCAAAGCCTGCGCGAATGGGGAAGAACAGCACGCCTGCGCCAATGGCGGTACCAAACAGGCCGAGCGTCCATGTGGTGTCAGACTTACGCCAGGAGGACGTTTTTGTCTGGCCAACGATAATGCTTTCTGTGTTGCTCATAGGTCACCTTTATGCGTCAACGAAGCCGGTAATTTGGGAAACACGGGAGAGATCGATATTGCCGCCGGAAATAATGCAGACGGTTTTACGGCCCTGAATATAGTGGTCAAGCTTGCCGCTTAATAACGCCGCGCAGGCCATCGCGCCCGCGCCTTCCGTCACCACTTTATTTCGCTGAATAAGGGCAATCATGCTGTTGCGAATATCGTCTTCACTCACCAGCACAATGTCATCGACCAGTTCACGAACAATTTCGAAGGTTAATTTACCCGGACGAGACACGTCGCAGCCGTCGGCTAATGTGCCGGTAACGCGATGGTTGGTTATTTCTCCGGCCTGCCAGGAAGCCGCCATGCCGTGAACGTTTTCAGACTGTACGCCGATAATATTGATTGTCGGGTTGATGGATTTAATTGCTGTCGCAATCCCCGCAATTAAGCCGCCGCCGCCGATAGGGACAATCACATTATCCACGTCGTAAAGATCTTCGAGAATTTCGAGGCCGATGGTGCCCTGGCCGGCAATGACTTTCGCATCGTCATAAGGCGGGATAAAAATGCGCCCCTCCATCTCGACGATTTCGCTCACCTTAGCGATGGTGTCGTTGAAGTTCTCGCCGTGCAGCACCACTTCGGCGGAGTAGTCGCGGGTAGCGGCGACCTTGGATTTTGGCGCGCCCATCGGCATCACCACTTTGCCGTCGATACCGAGCATGGCGCAGGAGAGCGACACCCCCTGAGCGTGGTTTCCTGCGGAGCAGGCCACTACCCCTTTGCGTTTTTCTGCGTCCGTCAATGAACTTAACTTATTAAACGCCCCGCGTATTTTAAACGAACCGGTACGCTGCATATTTTCAAATTTCAGGAATATCTCACCCTTACAGCGTTCGCTGAGATAATTTGAGCGCGGCATGCCGGTTTTATAAATTTTTCCCGCCAGGCGTTTTCTGGCGTCCTGAATATCTTCAATGGTCACCGGGAGATCGTAAGTAATGTGCATAATATCCTCGTTATAATAATTCATTGTTTTCAGGCAAAGTCAGGGTATCAGAGCGTTAAAAAGCGTCGCTCCGGGTGTTTTAAAACTTAATTATTTCTATCGTCGTTTATCGATATCCATCGACGAATATTGTTTTGCCAGTTCAACTAATACTGACGCCGATTTTTTCATACTGTAATTTTTCGACCACACGGCGGCATAGCGCGCCACGGGTAATTCATCTTCCACGGGCAGCACAATAAACTGGTCTGAGCCGAACGGCGCAATCATGTCGCGGGGGATCACCGTCAGGTAATCAGCATTCAGGACAAGGTTATAGATAGTGACGACGGAATCGGTCTGGACGATGTTTTCAATGCTGATGCGGTTGTCTTGCAGGGTGGTCAGGAGTTCGTTGTAGTAGCCCATATCGGTTTGCGGCATCACCCACTGCTCATGCGTAAGTGATGCCAGTCTGGTCGGGCCGGTGCACGTTCGTGATTTACTCGCCACCAGCACAAACTCAGATTCAAACAGTGGCTCAACGTGAAGGTCCTGAAGCAACATTCCGTCGCTCAGCGTGCCGATGGCAAAATCCAGCCGACCGTCGCGAATGGCGGGCAGGAATGAAGAGAGCTGCGCTTCATACATGGAGACGCGCGCTTTCGGGAACACTTCCCTGAATTTTTTGATCATCTCAGACAGGAAGGTGAAGCCAATCAGCGACGGATAGCCAAAGGAGACGTCCATGACGGTACTGAAACTTAGGCTGTTGATTTCGCTCACCATGTTTTTCATTTCGCGGGTGATCGACTCAGCGTATGACAGCAGCACCTGACCAGCGGCAGTGAGTTTTACGCCGGTGTTTTTACGCACCATCACTTCCACCCCGAAGTAGGATTCGATGTCGCTGATGATTTTGCTGACGGCGGGTTGCGTCAGGCCTAGTTGTCTTGCGGCAGAACCTATGGAGCCACTTTTAATGACTTCCTGAAATACCACGAGGTGCTGTGTTTTCGGTAGAATAATAGTGTTCATAATATTCTGCGATTATTTCCCTATGACGCAGCGGATTCTACCCAATAATGTTTCAGGGGGTATGTGCTGTTACTCACAATTTGCTTCCCCGCGCATTTTACGGGCACAACAATAACCTAAAAAACACTTTACAATCAATATGATACGAAATTAAAAGCACACCATTACGCTGATATCGATCAATAAAATCAGCAGTAATAAATTTATTTTATGGCGATAACCTTGATAAATTTCTCTACGTTAAATAAATCAATAAAGACGAACTTTCAGACAATTAAAGACCAATAAATAACCGTTATTCCTTTTAAACATTCTTTCAAATTATCAAATTTTGCAGAGGATTTTTGGACAGCTTTTTATAAACAGTGGAATACGTCACACATTCATAGCCTGAACGTTTTTAATTTCAATATGTTTATATCAAATAAGAAAATATTTGCGATCGTTCAGTTAACATTCGCAACAAATTAACAATACTGTAAATTCACCATTTTTTAGGGTGAAATTTTGTGATAGTGATCGTTTGCGGTAGGCATAGCGATGCCTGAAAGGGTCATACAGTGAAATGTGCTTAATGTCGCAAATATGAGAATTGATGTCGTTTGTGCGAGTTGCCGGGTAGCGATGCGCATACCTGGGCTACGAAACCCTAAAAGCAAAAACCCCGCCGAAGCGGGGTTCTGGAAGAAGTTGAAGCTGACCGATAAGCCGGGTTCTGTCGTGGACAGTCATTCATCTAGGCCAGCAATCGCTCACTGGCTCAAGCAGCCTACCCGGGTTCAGTACGGGCCGTACCATGTGAACCCCTATTTGGCCTTGCTCCGGGTGGAGTTTACCGTGCCACGGACTGTTACCAGCCGCGCGGTGCGCTCTTACCGCACCCTTTCACCCTTACCTGATCCCGCTTGCGCGGGCCATCGGCGGTTTGCTCTCTGTTGCACTGGTCGTGGGTTTCCCCCCCAGGCGTTACCTGGCACCCTGCCCTATGGAGCCCGGACTTTCCTCCCCTCCGCCCGTCTCCCCCGAAAGGGACGACGACGAAGCGGCGACTGTCTGGTCAGCTTCGGCGCGCAGTATAGAGGGTTTGCGCGCCGCTGTCACCCTCAGGTGCGGGCAAGATGCTATTAACGCGCCACTTCCACCTTCGCCAGTTTTTCGTAGTAGCACGCAATCGCGCTGTGATCGGCCGTACCCAGGCCATCCGCCCGCAGCGCCTGCATCATCTCCATAACCGCAGCGGTCAGCGGCAGCTGTGCACCCACGCCGTGAGACGTATCCAGCGCGTTCGCCAGATCTTTGATGTGCAGATCAATGCGGAAACCGGGTTTGAAATTACGATCCATCACCATCGGCGCTTTGGCATCCAGCACCGTACTGCCCGCCAGACCGCCACGGATTGCCTGATAAACCAGGTCCGGATTGACGCCCGCCTTGGTTGCCAGCGTCAGCGCCTCAGACATGGCGGCAATGTTCAGCGCCACAATCACCTGGTTCGCGAGCTTGGTAACGTTGCCCGCGCCAATGTCTCCGGTATGCACTACGGAGCCTGCCATCGCTTTCATCAGGTCATAGTATTTATCGAACACGGCCTTATCGCCGCCCACCATCACCGACAGGGTACCGTCGATGGCTTTCGGCTCGCCGCCGCTGACGGGCGCATCCAGCATCTCTACGCCCTTCGCTTTTAACGCCTCGCTGATTTCACGGCTCGCGAGCGGGGCGATAGAGCTCATATCAATCAGCACCAGGCCCGGCTTCGCACCCTCGATGATGCCGTTCTCCCCAAGCGCGACCTCTTTGACGTGAGGGGAATTTGGCAGCATGGTGATGATGACATCGCACTGCTCAGCAATGGCTTTAGGGGTAGTAGCTGTTTCCGCGCCCGCCGCCATCACCTCAGCCACAGACTGTGGATTGTGATCGGATACCACCAGTGAGTAACCTGCTTTAATCAGGTTCTTACTCATTGGTTTACCCATGATCCCAAGACCAATAAAACCCACTTTCAGCGTCATAATCTGTTTCCTCAATGATGGTTATTTTTTAAAAGCGTCCGCTAATTTCTGCGTCGCTGAGCGGAACACGCCGAGGTCGCTGCCGACGGCAACGAACGTGGCTCCCCACTCCAGGTAGCGGCGAGCATCGGCTTCAACCGGCGCCAGAATGCCGCACGGTTTGCCGTGCGCTTTGGCGCGGGCAAAGATGTGCTGTATTGCGCGCTGTACGTCCGGGTGGCTGGCGTTGCCCAGATGCCCAAACGCCGCAGCCAGATCGCTTGGACCGACGAAGATACCGTCCACGCCGTCTGTGGCTGCAATCGCATCGACGTTATCAACACCCTGCTGGCTTTCAATCTGAACCAGAATAGTGATGTTGCTATTGGACTGGGCGAAATAGTCCGGCACGGTGCCAAACATGTTGGCGCGGTGCGATACCGAGACGCCGCGGATCCCTTCCGGCGGATAGCGCGTTGAGGCCACGGCCAGCGCCGCCTGTTCTTCCGTTTCCACAAACGGGATCAGGAAATTGTAGAAACCGATATCCAGCAGACGCTTGATAATCACCGGCTCGTTAGTTGGCACGCGCACCACCGGAGTGCTGGGGCTACCTTTCAGCGCCATCAGCTGCGGAATAAAGGTGCTGATATCGTTCGGCGCGTGTTCGCCGTCCAGCACCAGCCAGTCGAATCCGGCCAGGCCTAACACTTCGGTGCTGATAGGGTTTGCCAGCGCGGACCAACAGCCAATCTGAATCTGGTGCGCCGCGAGGGCAGCTTTAAACTTATTCGGGAAGATATCGTTATTCATCACTTAACCCTTTTTTTAATTCCGCAGTTTTAGCCAGTAATATTTATTCCAGAACAGATTCTTTATATTTATTTCTCTGACTGAATGGTGGCGTTATAAAATCGTCATTCAGTATAATCGGCTCTACACGTCAGCACATTGTTTTGATGCTCAAGTATTGCGTTACATCTCAATGCTATTTTGAGCATATGCACAAAGCAGTGGGCGCTAATGCACAGAATCAAGGATTAGTCCGCCTGAAACGATCGCGATCACATTTTCACTTTTCTTCTCCTGACATGCTTTATTTCTACGTTAAGAAAACGATTATCCAACGAGTTATTTTTCATAGCTGAAACTTTGCCGGAGAAGAGTGAATAATGACCGATATTGCAATTAGAGAGGCACCCCCGACGGCGTTTTATATTAAGGTTCACGATACGGATAACGTGGCGATTATTGTCAACGACAATGGCTTAAAAGCAGGCACCCGCTTCCCGGACGGGCTGGAGCTGATTGAGCATATTCCGCAGGGGCACAAGGTCGCGTTGGTCGATATTCCTGCCCACGGTGAAATCGTACGCTACGGCGAAGTCATCGGCTATGCGGTAAGCGCTATTCCGCAGGGTAGCTGGATTGAGGAGTCGCTGGTGGCGCTGCCAGAAGCACCGCCGCTGAATACGCTTCCGCTGGCGACCCGCGTTCCTGAAGCTTTGCCGCCGCTGGAGGGCTATACCTTTGAAGGCTACCGCAATGCGGACGGTAGCGTCGGCACCAAAAACCTGCTCGGCATTACCACCAGCGTGCACTGCGTGGCGGGCGTGGTGGATTACGTGGTGAAAATCATTGAACGCGATCTGCTGCCCAAGTACCCGAACGTCGACGGCGTGGTGGGTCTTAACCACCTGTACGGCTGCGGCGTAGCGATCAACGCGCCCGCGGCGGTCGTGCCGATCCGTACTATCCACAATATCGCCCTGAATCCGAACTTTGGCGGCGAGGTGATGGTAATCGGTCTCGGCTGTGAAAAATTGCAGCCAGAACGTCTGCTGCAGGGTACCGAGGATGCCAAAGCCATCCCGGCAGACGGGGCCAGCATCGTGCGCCTGCAGGACGAGCGCCACGTTGGTTTTCGTTCAATGGTCGACGATATTTTGCAGGTAGCAGAGCATCATCTGGACAAACTCAACCGCCGCCAGCGTGAAACGTGCCCGGCATCGGAACTGGTGGTGGGAACACAATGCGGCGGCAGCGATGCGTTTTCCGGCGTGACGGCCAACCCGGCAGTGGGCTATGCGTCCGATCTGCTGGTTCGCTGCGGCGCCACGGTGATGTTCTCCGAGGTAACCGAAGTGCGTGACGCCATCCATCTGCTGACGCCGCGCGCAGTCAACGAAGAGGTGGGCAAACGCCTGCTGGAGGAGATGGCCTGGTACGATAATTATCTTGATATGGGCAAAACCGACCGCAGCGCCAACCCTTCGCCGGGTAACAAGAAAGGCGGCCTGGCGAACGTGGTGGAAAAAGCCCTCGGTTCGATTGCCAAATCCGGTCAGAGCGCGATTGTGGAAGTGCTCTCTCCGGGCCAGCGGCCAACCAGGCGCGGCCTTATTTATGCGGCAACACCTGCCAGCGATTTTGTGTGCGGCACCCAGCAGGTGGCCTCCGGTATTACAGTGCAGGTCTTTACCACCGGGCGCGGCACGCCGTACGGGCTGATGGCGGTCCCGGTGATCAAAATGGCGACCCGCACCGAGCTGGCAAACCGCTGGTATGACTTAATGGATATCAACGCGGGCACCATCGCCACCGGGGAAGAGAGTATTGAGGACGTGGGCTGGAAGCTGTTCCATTTTATTCTGGATGTCGCCAGCGGGCGGAAAAAAACCTTTTCGGATCAGTGGGGGTTGCACAACCAACTGGCGGTGTTTAACCCGGCACCGGTGACGTGAGTTTGCTGTAAACCTCGCTTAGCATGGCTTCGGCCATGCTTTTTTTTGCTTTCATTTCTTTCGCATCCTTACCTTTCATTTCGATTCTTTCATTTTTAAGATATCAATCACAAAACAACATTCCGAAACCCTATATTGTCTTTCGCATAAATAAAACGAAAGGTTTCGGAGGAAAGATGTTCATCATCTCATCGAAAGCGATGCTGCTAAAAGCACAGCGCGAAGGTTACGCCGTACCGGCATTCAATATTCATAATCTCGAAACGCTGCAGGTGGTCGTTGAAACGGCCTCTGAGATGCGATCTCCGCTGATCGTGGCGGGTACGCCCGGCACATTCAGCTATGCAGGAACCGGTAACGTGGTCGCCATCGCCAGCGATCTGGCCAAAACGTACAACCAACCGCTGGCGATCCACCTCGATCATCACGAAGATTTCGACGATATCGCGCTGAAAGTCCAGAGCGGGATCCGCTCGGCGATGATCGACGGATCTCATCATCCGTTCACTGAAAACGTCGCCCTGGTGAAGAAAGTGACAGACTACTGCCACCGTTACGATGTGAGCGTGGAGGCTGAACTTGGCCGTCTTGGCGGGCAGGAAGATGACCTGGTGGTCGAAAGCAAAGATGCGCTTTACACCAACCCGCAACAGGCACGCGAGTTTGTTGAATTATCGGGTATCGACTCATTGGCCGTCGCCATCGGTACCGCGCACGGCCTCTACACTGCCACGCCGAAACTTGATTTTGAACGTCTGGCAGAGATCCGCAATCAGGTCGATATCCCGCTGGTGCTGCACGGCGCTTCCGGTTTATCTACGGCCGATATCCTTCAGGCCATTCGCCTCGGTATCTGCAAGGTCAACGTTGCCACAGAACTCAAAATCGCCTTCTCGAATGCCCTGAAAACCTATCTCGCTTCACATCCCGAAACCAGTGACCCGCGTCATTACATGGTGCCCGCCAAACGCGCCATGAAAGAGGTGGTACGTAAAGTTATTAACGATTGTGGTTGTGAAGGAAAGCTCTAAATACGAAAGCCTGAAGTCCTGACCAGGAGGAAACGTGAAAGATATTATTACCCGCCATAAAGCGGGAGAAGATCTCGGTATTTGCTCTGTTTGCTCAGCGCACCCGCTAGTAATCGAAGCCGCATTGCGGTTCGATTTGCATACCGACAACAAGGTACTGATTGAAGCTACCTCAAATCAGGTGAACCAGTTCGGCGGTTACACCGGTATGAAACCCGCTGATTTCCGTGATTTTGTTCTGAAGATCGCTAAAGAGGTGGGCTTTCCGCATGAACGTTTGATCCTGGGTGGCGATCATCTGGGGCCAAACTGCTGGCAAAACGAACCGGCAGACGCGGCGATGGAGAAATCCATCGCATTGATCAAAGCCTATATCGCGGCGGGGTTTAGCAAGATCCACCTGGACGCCTCAATGTCCTGTGCAGACGATCCTGTCCCACTCCCGCCAGGGGTGGTGGCACAGCGTGCCGCCCGACTGTGCAAAGCCGCAGAAGAGACAGCCACTGAAGAACAAAAAGCGGCGCTAACCTACGTGATTGGTACTGAGGTTCCCGTTCCCGGCGGTGAAGCCAGCAGTATTAACAGCGTTCATGTTACCCGTGTGGAAGATGCCGCGCAGACGCTGGAAACGCATCGTGAGGCCTTTGCCGCGCTCGGTCTGGACGAGGCGATGAAGCGTGTGATTGCGATAGTCGTACAACCCGGCGTGGAGTTCGACCATACGCAAATCATTCACTACCAGCCGCACGCGGCAGAGGCGCTTTCCGGCTGGATCCGCCAGACCCCCATGGTCTATGAGGCGCACTCCACCGACTACCAGACACGTCAGGCCTATCGTGCTTTGGTTCGCGATCACTTCGCGATCCTGAAAGTCGGCCCGGCGCTTACCTTTGCCCTGCGAGAAGCCATTTTTGCCCTTGCACAAATGGAGAAGGCCCTCATCGCCCCTGAGCAACGCAGCCATGCGCTTGACGTGATCGACGAAGTCATGCTGAACGAGCCGGATTACTGGAAGAAGTACTACCGCCCCACCTGGAGCCAGGCAATGGTGGATATTCACTTTAGCCTGTCCGATCGCATTCGCTACTACTGGCCGCACCCGCGCATTCGCCAGAGCGTTGAGAAGTTGATCGCTAATCTGAGCACAACCTCCTTGCCTCTGGGGCTGATTAGCCAGTTTATGCCCGTCCAGTTCGAACGATTGTCGATGAATGAGATCGCCGCAACACCGCAAAATCTCATCATCGACAAAATACAGGATGTATTACGCGCCTATCGATTTGGCTGCACCCCTGAACCCCTCTAATGCCGGAGAGTGTATGAGTCACGTTTTTGTCCGTACCGGAATTGAGTTTGAAACCTGCCAGCAGGCGCTGGCGCATATTGGCGAGGAGATGCTGGCTAACGGTGTTGTACACGCCACCTACCCTGCCGCCCTTCTGGAAAGGGAGATGAACTACCCCACCGGCATTGCCCTTGAACGCCATGCGGTCGCTATTCCGCACTGCGAAGCCGTACATGCGAAACGCCCCGCGATTTACCTGATTCGTCCGGACAAACCGGTGCATTTTCAGCAGGCCGATGATGATGGCGAGGTCGCCGTCTCACTCATCATCGCGTTAATCGTTGAAAACCCTGCGGCGCAAATGAAATTGCTGCGCCGCCTTTTCAGTGAGCTACAAAACCCGGACGTGCTGGACATGCTGCTGGCTGCGCCCGCAGAGCGCCTGGCCGATCGTTTACGGGAGACGTTCCTTGAGCCTGTCGCCTGTGCCCGGGCTTCATAACATACTGATAATAAGAAAGGAGTACCCTATGAAACGCAAAGTTATTGTTGCCTGTGGCGGTGCTGTCGCCACCTCAACCATGGCAGCAGAAGAGATCAAAGAACTGTGTGAAGCCCACCACATTGAGCTGGATCTGGTCCAGTGCAGGGTGACTGAAATCGAAACCTATATGGACGGTGCAGACCTGATTTGTACCACGGCGAAAGTTGACAGAGCCTTTGGCGATATCCCGGTGGTGCATGGCATGCCGTTTGTATCCGGCGTCGGCATCGAAGCCCTGCAGCAAAAAATTCTGACCATCCTCGAGGGGTAAGATCATGTTTACCGAAATCATGCGGTACATCCTCGATCTGGGGCCAACCGTAATGCTGCCAATCGTCATCATCATCTTCTCTAAGCTGTTGGGGATGAAGCTGGGCGATTGCTTTAAATCCGGCCTACATATCGGCATTGGCTTCGTCGGGATCGGTCTGGTTATTGGCCTGATGCTTGACTCCATCGGCCCGGCGGCCAAAGCGATGGCTGAGCAGTTCCAGATTAACCTGCACGTGGTAGATGTCGGCTGGCCTGGTTCATCCCCAATGACCTGGGCATCACAGATTGCACTTATCGCTATCCCTGTTGCCATTGGCGTCAACGTTGTCATGCTAGTGACGCGGATGACGCGGGTAGTGAACGTCGATATCTGGAACATCTGGCACATGACCTTCACCGGTGCGATGCTGCACCTGGCAACCGGCTCTTACTGGCTGGGGATCCTGGGCGTTGTAGTGCACGCCGCGTTTGTTTACAAGCTGGGGGACTGGTTTGCCAAAGACACGCGGGACTTCTTCGGTCTGGAAGGGATCGCCATCCCTCACGGCTCGTCAGCTTACCTCGGCCCAATCGCCGTTCTGGTCGATACGATTATCGATAAAATCCCAGGCCTGAAGCGTATTCATTTTAGCGCTGACGACGTGCAAAAACGCTTTGGCCCGTTTGGCGAACCGGTCACAGTTGGGTTTGTGATGGGACTGGCCATTGGCATGCTGGCAGGCTACGACACCAAATCCGTTCTCCAGCTGGCCGTGAAAACCGCCGCCGTGATGCTGCTGATGCCGCGCGTTATCAAACCGATCATGGACGGCCTGACGCCGATTGCTAAACATGCCCGTAAACGTCTGCAGGCAAAGTTTGGTGGGCAGGAGTTCTTAATTGGTCTCGATCCGGCGCTGCTGCTGGGCCATACGTCCGTCGTCTCCGCCAGCCTGATTTTCATACCGCTCACTATCCTGATTGCTGTTCTGGTGCCGGGAAACCAGGTGTTGCCGTTCGGTGACCTTGCCACTATCGGCTTTTTTGTGGCGATGGCGGTCGCGGTGCATCAGGGCAACCTGTTCCGCACGCTTATCTCTGGCGTCATCATAATGGGCATTACGCTGTGGATTGCGACCCAGACCATCGGCCTGCACACCCAGCTTGCGCAAAATGCTGGCGCGTTGAAAGCGGGCGGACTGGTGGCCTCCATGGATCAGGGCGGTTCACCCGTCACCTGGCTGCTCATCCAATTGTTCACCTGGCAAAACGTGGTGGGGTTCATCGTGATTGGTGCCATTTACGTCACCGGCATCCTGCTTACCTGGCGACGTGCCCGCGTGTTTAACGCGGCAGAAAAGAACGCCGCTGCCCCGCAAAGCCAGACGGTGTCTTGATATCCGGGGAGCCATGCTCCCCTCTTTTTCTGGAGTGAATATGAAATCAGTGGTAATTCACGCTGAGGGCAACGTGCGCGTTGAAGAACGTCCAATCCCTCACATTCAGGCTGCGGATGATGTGCGGGTGCGTATTGCCTGCTCAGGATTATGTGGCTCCGATATTCCGCGAATTTTTGCCGGAGGGGCACATTATTATCCCATCACCCTCGGACATGAATTTAGCGGTCATGTCGAAGCCTGTGGTACCGAAGTACACGATCTCAAGGCAGGCGATCCGGTTGCCTGCGTGCCATTACTGCCCTGCTTTTCCTGTCCGGCGTGTGAAAAAGGCTACTTCTCGCTCTGCAAGCAGTATCAGTTTGTCGGATCTCGCAGCGAAGGCGGCAACGCGGAATATATCGTGGTGAAGCGAGCAAACCTGTTCCGCCTTCCTGCAGAGATGGCAATTGAAGATGGTGCATTTATTGAGCCCATAACCGTAGGGCTACATGCGTTTCATCTTGCTTCCGGCTGCGAGGGTAAGAACGTCATCATTGTCGGCGCAGGCACTATCGGCCTGCTGGCGATGCAGTGTGCACTGGCATTGGGCGCCAACAGCGTTATCGCGATCGATATCAACGACGATAAGCTCGCGCTGGCAACAACGCTGGGGGCAACTCAGGTGTTTAATAGCCGCGCTCTGGCCGCAGACGACATCCTTAACGCCTTGAGCGACAACCCGTTTGATCAGTTGGTTCTTGAGACTGCTGGTACACCGCAAACCGTTACGCTCGCCATTGATATCGCCGGGCCGCGGGCCCAGGTCGCGCTGGTGGGTACGCTGCATCATGACCTGAACTTACCTGCGGCGACATTTAGCAAGATACTGCGTAAGGAGTTGACGCTTCTGGGAAGCTGGATGAATTATTCGGCCCCGTGGCCGGGTGAAGAATGGAAAACCGCAGCCCGTCTGCTCACAGAGAAAAAATTGCAGCTAAAGCCCCTTATTGCTCATACCGGCGATAGCGACAGCTTTGCTCAGGCTGTGCAAGGACTAAACGGTGCGCCTATGCAGGGCAAAATTATGCTGCGCTTTGCGTAGTGCTTCGAGCCAGCAACCTGAGCTGGCTCACATTTACTTTCGAATATTACCGTACACCTTTCGCATACCTTCGATTAGAATAGAGGCAGTTAATTATCAGGCAATTCAATATGAACTCATTTGAGCGACGCAATAAAATCGTTGACCTCGTCAACGCTCAGGGCAGTGTCATGGTGCTGGATCTGTCGAATATGTTTGGCATTTCAGAAGTGACGATTCGAACAGATCTGCGTCTGCTGGAAGAAAAGGGATTGGTCACGCGTTTTCACGGTGGCGCCGCAAGGCCCGGCAGCAACCTGGCAGAAAGCGAAAATCAGGAAGTGGTGCTGGAAGACCGTTATCAACTTGCGAGCGACCCGAAGAAGCGCATCGCACAGGCTGCCGCGGCCATGATTGAAGAGGGAATGACGATCATTCTGGACAGCGGAAGCACCACCATGCTCATCGCCGAAGCGCTGACCAAACGAGCCAATATCACCGTCATCACCAACAGCCTGCCTGCCGCGTTTGCCCTCTCGGAAAATAAAGACATTACGCTCGTGGTTTGTGGCGGTACCGTGCGCCATAAAACCCACTCTATGCATGGCACCATCGCTGAGCGCTCTCTGACCGGGATAAGCGCAGATCTGATGTTTGTCGGCGCGGACGGTATTGATGCCACCAACGGCATTACGACGTTCAATGAAGGCTATTCGATCAGCAGCGTGATGGCAGCTGCAGCGCATAAGGTGATTGCAGTGCTGGACGCCAGTAAATTTAATCGCCGCGGGTTCAACCAGGTGCTGCCGATGGAAAAAATAGACTGTGTGATTACGGATGATGGAATCGGCAAGCACGAAAAAGAACTGTTGGGTAAAACGGGCACCGAGATCATCACAGTGTAGTTTGCAGGCCGGGTAAGGCGCAGCCGCCACCCGGCAAAACAGTATCAGAAATTACTCCCCCTGCTGCTCCAGCGCATACTTATACAGCGCATTTTTCTTCACGCCGTGAATCTCTGCTGCTAATGCCGCCGCTTTCTTCAGCGGCAGTTCGGCCTGCAGCAAGGCCAGCGTGCGCAGCGCATCAGCAGGCAGGGCATCCTCTTCCGCCCTATGCCCTTCGACAATCAGCACCATTTCGCCTTTGCGGCGGTTTTCGTCTTCCTTCACCCACGCCAGCAGTTCACCGACTGGCGCGCCGTGAATGGTTTCCCAGGTTTTGGTCAGCTCGCGCGCCAGCACCACGTAGCGGGATTCGCCCCAGACGGTGACCATATCTTCCAGGCTTTCCAGCAGGCGGTGCGTGGATTCGTAGAAGATCAGGGTACGCGGCTCGGCTTCCAGTTCCTTTAATACATCGCGACGGCCTTTGGATTTGGCAGGGAGGAAGCCTTCATAGCAGAAACGGTCAGACGGCAGACCTGCGGCGCTTAACGCCGCAATCGCGGCACACGGGCCCGGCAGTGGCACTACGCGGATACCGGCTTCGCGACAGGTTCGCACCAGGTGATAGCCCGGATCGTTGATCAGCGGCGTACCGGCATCGGAGACCAGGGCTATGTTCTGCCCCTCTTTGAGCTTCGCCACCAGCGTTTCGGCTTTTTGTTGCTCATTGTGATCGTGCAGCGCAAACAAACGGGCGTTAATCGCGAAATGTTGCAGCAGCAGGCCGGTGTGGCGGGTATCTTCAGCGGCAATTAAATCAACAGCTTGCAGTACGGTGAGCGCACGTTGGGTAATATCAGACAAATTCCCGATAGGAGTAGGTACAATATAAAGCTGGCCTTGAGAATTATCTGCCGTTTCGTGTTGTTTCATTGTTTCGTCCGTATTGCCGATTTAATATTGAGCATTGCGTAAAAAAAATCACTGGATACAGTATGGTACCGTTAACGTTTCTTCGAAAAAAAGCCACGCGCAGCGTGCCGCTGCTGCTCGCAGCCCTGATTTTTGCAGGCTGTGGCACCCAGGCACCTGACCAGAGCACCGCCCATCTTCAGGGCTCTGCTCAGGCTGATTCTGGCTTTTATCTGCAACAAATGTCGCAGAGTACAAATGATACCAGGATCAACTGGCAATTACTCGCCATTCGTGCACTGCTGAAAGAGGGCAAAACCCAGCAGGCTGCCGAGCTGTTCGGCCAACTGCCGAAAGAGCTTAACGATACTCAGCAACTTGAGCAGAGCCTGCTCTCTGCCGAGCTGAAGGTCGCGCAGAAAGATTTTGATGGCGCGAAAAAGATCCTGGGGAGCATCGACCTGAGCGCGCTGGATAAAAACCAGCAGGCGCGCTTCTGGCAGGCGGGCATTACCGCTGAGCAGGGGCGCCCTTCCCTGACTCTCCTGCGTGCCTTGATTGCCCAGGAGCCGCTGCTCGCCGGTGCCGACAAGCAGAAAAACATTGATGCCACCTGGCAGGCGCTTGCCTCGATGACCCAGGATCAGGCAAAGGCGCTGGTCATTAACGCGGACGAAAACGTGCTTCAGGGCTGGCTTGATCTGCAGCAGATGTGGTTTAACAACCGCAGCGATCCAAAAATGCTGAAAGCCGGTATTACCGACTGGCAGACCCGTTACCCGCAGAACCCGGGCGCAAAAATGCTGCCAACCCAGCTGGTGAATGTGCAGAACTTTAAGCCTGCGTCGACAAGCAAAATTGCGCTGCTTCTGCCGCTAAATGGCCAGGCGGCAGTGTTTGGCCGTACGATTCAACAGGGCTTTGAAGCAGCGAAAAACGGCACCACGCCGGTAACGGGCAGTGCGGTTCCGGTGCAGGCAGCGCAGGCGGCCAACGTGAACGACGTTGTCAGCCCCTCAGCCGCCGAGACCAGTGACCTGACCACCGCACAAACCCCGCCGCAGGGTACAATGCAAAACCCGGTTACCGCACCGACAACCCCATCAGCGACTGCCGCACCGGCAGTACAGGCTCCGGCTGAGGCACAAGCGACGCCTGCACCAGAGGCAACGACAGAACAGCCTCAACAGCAGCCGGCACAACCAGCATCACAACCTGCCGCTCAGCCGCAGGCCGTGGCGACCGCCAGCGCGAACCCTGGCGCTGAATTGAAAATCTACGACACCAGTTCGAAGCCGCTTGACCAGGTGCTGGCGCAGGTTCAGCAGGACGGGGCAAGCATCGTTGTCGGCCCGCTGCTGAAAAACAACGTGGAAGAGCTAATGAAGAGCAATACCACGCTGAACGTACTGGCGCTCAACCAGCCGGAACAGGTTCAGAACCGGGCCAATATTTGCTACTTCGCACTCTCTCCGGAAGATGAAGCCCGCGATGCGGCGCGTCATATCCACGAGCAGGGTAAACAGGCCCCGCTGCTGCTGATCCCGCGCAGTACGCTGGGCGATCGCGTGGCTAATGCTTTTGCCGACGAGTGGCAGAAGCTGGGCGGCGGCATCGTGCTGCAGCAGAAATTCGGTTCCGTCTCTGAACTGCGTGCGGGCGTTAACGGTGGGGCGGGTATCGCGCTTAACGGCAGTCCGGTTTCCGCCAGCCTGCCGCAGCAGCAGAGCGTGACCATTGGCGGCCTGACCATCCCTGCCCCGCCAACCGACGCGCAGATAAGCGGTGGTGGTAAAGTGGATGCGGCCTATATCGTTGCCACGCCGCAGGAGATCGCCTTTATCAAGCCGATGATCGCGATGCGTAACGGCAGCCAGAGCGGTGCAACGCTCTACGCCAGCTCCCGCAGCGCACAGGGCACCGCAGGCCCGGATTTCCGTCTGGAAATGGACGGCCTGCAGTACAGCGAAATCCCGATGCTGGCGGGCAGCAACCCGGCGCTGATGCAGCAGGCGCTAAGCTCCGTACGTAACGACTACTCTCTGGCGCGTCTGTATGCGATGGGTGTTGATGCGTGGGCGCTGGCAAACCACTTTACCCAGATGCGTCAGGTGCCAGGCTTTGAGCTTAACGGCAACACCGGCGATCTGACCGCCACTCAGGACTGTGTGATTAACAGGAAGTTATCATGGCTCAAATACCAGCAGGGGCAAATCGTCCCGGCCAGTTAAGCCGTAAAGAGACCGGCGATGCGTGGGAGTTAAAAGCGCGTCGCTGGCTCGAAGGCAAAGGACTGCGCTTTATCGCCGCTAACGTCCGCGGGCGCGGCGGCGAAATTGATCTGATCATGAAAGACGGTCAGGTGATTGTGTTTGTAGAAGTCCGCTTTCGACAGTCTTCCCGTTTTGGCGGTGCTGCCGCCAGCGTGACGCTCGCCAAACAACATAAATTATTACAGACTGCCCACTTGTGGCTTGCCCGCCATAATGGGAGCTTTGATACTGTGGATTGCCGTTTCGATGTGATAGCCTTCACCGGAAATGAGATCGAATGGCTTAAAAACGCTTTTGGCGAAGACGCATAATTAAGATTTAAAAGGGATAACGTGCTCGAAAGAATTAAAGTGTGCTTCACAGAAAGCATCCAGACTCAGATTGCCGCGGCGGAAGCCCTTCCGGACGCGATCTCTCGCGCTGCAATGACGCTGGTGCAATCCCTGCTTAACGGCAACAAAATCCTCTGTTGTGGCAACGGAACCTCAGCCGCCAACGCACAGCATTTTGCTGCCAGCATGATTAACCGTTTTGAAACCGAACGCCCTAGTTTACCTGCCATTGCACTTAATACCGATAATGTGGTCTTAACAGCGATTGCTAACGATCGTCTGCATGACGAAATTTACGCAAAGCAGGTGCGCGCCCTGGGGCATGCCGGCGATGTGCTGCTGGCGATCTCCACGCGCGGCAACAGCCGGGACATCGTCAAAGCCGTTGAAGCCGCCGTTACCCGCGACATGACCATCGTCGCCTTAACCGGCTATGACGGCGGTGAGCTGGCGGGTCTGCTCGGGCCGCAGGATGTGGAAATCCGCATTCCGTCTCACCGTAGCGCACGTATCCAGGAGATGCATATGCTCACGGTAAACTGCTTATGCGATTTGATCGATAACACGCTTTTCCCTCACCAGGATGATTAAGGAGTTTTTATGAAGGCTTTATCGACCCTCGCAGTCCTTATGTCTGCATTACTGCTTCAGGGATGTATCGCTGCGGCCGTTGTGGGTACTGCCGCAGTAGGCACCAAAGCGGCGACCGATCCGCGCTCTGTGGGAACGCAGGTGGATGACGGTACGCTGGAGCTGCGGGTCAACAGTGCGCTGTCGAAAGACGAACAAATCAAGAAAGAAGCGCGTATCAACGTGACGGCCTATCAGGGCAAAGTCCTGCTGACGGGTCAGGCACCGAATACCGACCTCTCCAGCCGCGCGAAGCAGATCGCAATGGGCGTTGAGGGCACCACGGAAGTCTTCAATGAAATCCGCCAGGGTCAGCCAATCAGCCTGGGCACCGCGTCGTCTGACACCTGGATCACCACCAAAGTCCGCTCCCAGCTGCTGGGTTCAGACCAGGTGAAATCCTCAAACGTAAAAGTAACGACCGAAAACGGTGAAGTGTTCCTGCTGGGTCTGGTGACCGATCGTGAAGGGAAAGCGGCGGCGGATATCGCCAGCCGGGTGAGCGGCGTGAAGCACGTCACCACCGCGTTTACCTACATTAAGTAATCCACGTCTGACTAAAGGCCCGGTAGGCGCGAGCGCCACCGGGCTTTTTTTACATCAACGCAATACTCCCCACCATCACTCCGCTCAACGCCACCAGCCCCGCCGTCAGCCACAGCGCTTTCGCCGGGAAAGACTTACGCAGCATGATGAGCGACGGCAGGCTGATTGCCGGCAAGGTGATAAGCAGCGCCAGCGCCGGTGCGGTACCCATACCGGCCAGCATCATGGTCTGGACAATCGGAATTTCTGCCGCCGTGGGGATCACAAACAGGCAGCCTGCAACGGCCATCGCAATCACCCACATCAGCGTGTTGTCGATTGCGCCATCCGCATGCGGGAAGAGCCAGACGCGCGCCGCGCCCAGAACCAGTACCGCCAGGATATAGACCGGAATGGTGCTCCAGAAAAGCTGCCACAACGCCTTCCCCCAGCGAGAGAAGAAACCGCCCTGCGGTTCGCTGACGTCCAGTTCAACGGCTGCGGGTTCGACGGCAGTATCCTTCACCAGTTTTTGTACCAGCGTCGCCACCACCAGCACCGTCAGCAGCCCGGCAACCAGACGGATAGCGGCAAAATGCCAGCCGAGCACAAAGCCCATAAACACCAGCGTCGCCGGGTTGAGCAGCGGGTTCCCCATCCAGAATGCCAGCGCACCGCCCATGGATACGCGCTGGCGGCGCATACCCGCCGCTACCGGTGCGGCACAGCAGGAGCACATCATGCCCGGCAGAGAGAAAATCGTCCCCAGCAGCGTGCCCTGAAAGCGCGGCTGCCCGAGTGTTTTCACCAGCCAGTTTCGCGGAATAAGTACCTGAATCAGCGATCCCAGGATTACCCCTAAGACGGCAGCTTTCCACACCGCCAGGAAGTAGACCATGGCGTAATCCCATGCCGCCTTCAGCGGGCTGGCATCAGCCTGAGCGAGTATAGATTTACCGATGCTGTGCGTTTCGGCGGCGGTGAAGGCTTTACCGTAGTACGGCTGCCATTTCACATACCAGAGGCCAATGATGACCACGAGAAAGAAGAGTGCGGGCTTCCACCATTGGACAGGTGTTGCCGCCTGAGATGAAGACTGACCAGTCATACCATTCCCCGGAGAGTGTTATTTAATAAGCCGGAGAAGTTTACGCCTCGCCCTGCGCGATTTCACGCAGTTTTGCCGAAGGGATGATATTGACGCCCTCCTGCGACGGTGCCAGTGCCTCTTTCAGCATCGCCTGCGCGACGTCCCGCGCCTCGATGGACTTCCAGTTACCCGGCAGGATGCGAAACAGCGGGGCGAAGAAGGATTCGTTAAAACGCCGTTCGTCGCGATGGCCCATCAGCATGGAAGGCCGCACGATTGTCAGGCGCTCCCACTTCTGCGCAATCAGCGCCTCTTCCATTTTGCCCTTCACCTGATTGTAAAAAAACGGTGAGCCGGTGCTGGCGCCGTGCGAGCTCACCACCAGGAAATGTTTTGCCCCCAGCTTTTTCGCCGTCAGGGCGGTATCCACCACCAGCGTGTAGTCCGCATGGACGAACGCTTCTTTACTGCCCGCCTCACGCCGCGTCGTGCCCAGGCAGCAAAAGGCGATATCTATAGGATCCTGCACCTGCGCCAGCGCGTCGGTGAGCTGGGGATCGTGCGGGTTATAGACGCCGGTGATATCCAACAGCGGGCGGCGCGTCGGGGCGGCAATATAGTTGATATGCCGGTCCTGGATCAGTAACCGCAGCAGATGTCCCCCCACCAGCCCGGTTGCGCCGGTAATCAGTACCTGACTCATCTTATCCCCTTTACAGAATTGTCCGTTTGCGATCTGGACCTGCTCTACCACACTTAAAAGTCTGTTACCGGTAAGTATTTACCACAAACGGGAAAAAAACAGTCTGAAGCGAAAACAACGGAGGAAGCATGGGTAAAAAAATCGCAGTCTTGATTACCGACGAGTTTGAAGATTCAGAATTTACGTCGCCAGCTGAGGCATTCCGCAAGGCAGGACACGAGGTCATCACCATTGAGAAAGAAGCGGGTAAAACCGTGAAGGGCCACAAGGGCGAAGCCAGCGTGACCATCGATGAGTCCATCGATAACGTCAGCCCGTCAGATTTCGACGCCCTGCTGTTACCAGGCGGCCATTCACCGGATTCCCTGCGCGGGGACGAGCGTTTCGTCACCTTTACCCGTGACTTCGTCGGCACCGGCAAGCCGGTCTTTGCCATCTGCCACGGCCCGCAGCTGCTGATCAGCGCTGAAGTGGTCCGCGGGCGTAAGCTTACGGCGGTGAAACCGATCGTTATCGATCTGAAAAACGCAGGGGCCGAGTTTTACGATCAGGAGGTGGTCAACGATAACGACCAGCTGATCACCAGCCGGACCCCGGACGATCTCCCGGCGTTTAACCGCGAAGCGCTACGCCTGCTCGGCGCGTAGCCAGTGAAGCTTCTTGCCAAAGCCCAGGGTGTTGTCGGTAAATTTCAGCTCATCGAGGCGGATTTCCCACACCGGGGCTTTTAGCGCAGCAGCAACCGGGAAGCGGCGCGTGTAGCGTTTACGCTGTGCGTCGCTTTCTTCACCTTCCAGACGACGAATTTCGCCTTTGAACTGCACGCCGCGGATCAGCGCGACGGTTTTGGGCTGGCCGTTGACCGTGCCCGCCACTTTTGCCTGCTGGCCGGTCATCTGGGCATGCCGCGTTTTGTCCTCACTCATGACGTAAAAAGCGACGCGTTCAGGATCGTAGTAGTAAAAGGCGTTGGCGCACCACATTTCGCCCTCGCTATATACGCACCAGGTCACGACGTGCTGCTTTGCCAGCCAGCGGTTAATGGCGGCCAGTGTTTCCATTTTCGTTCTCTCTCATGCTATGGTGCGTTCACCTTAACATACTGAATCTGTTTACCGTGTGCTGGTTTCTCTATCTTGTCCGAACCGCTGATAACGCACTCTACACCGGGATCACCACCGATGTGGCGCGGCGTTTTTTACAACATCAAACGGGGAAAGGGGCAAAAGCGCTGCGGGGGAAAGGCGAACTGCAGCTGGCTTTTTCTGCCGCCGTGGGGGACAGATCGCTGGCACTCAGGCTGGAGTACCGTATTAAGCAGCTAACGAAGCGCCAGAAGGAGCGCCTCGTGACCGGAGACGGCTCCTTTGAGGCGCTACGCGAGAGCCTGATTAAAAGCGATTAAAATGGTCGTGGTAGTCCACCAGACCATTTACGCCGTTCAGGGCATCATCCGCCAGGCGATGCACCTGGAAGGCGGATTCGGTACCTGGCCAGCGGCAGCGAAGATCGTAATGCGCGGCCTGCTCGAAGCCTAAACGGCCATAGAACGCCGGATCGCCCAGCGTGACCACGGCGGCATAACCAAACTCATTCAGCGAGTCCAGCCCTTCATAGACCAGCTGGCGCGCCAGGCCCTGCCCGCGGTAGTTTTCATCTACCGCCAGCGGTGCCATGCCCACCCACTGAAGATCTTCACCCTGAACGATCACCGGGCTGAAGGCAACATAGCCGACAACCTGACCTTCGTCATCGGTGGCAACCAGCCCCAGCGTGATCAGGCCGTCTTCACGGAGATCGTGGACCAGTTGGGCTTCCGCATCGCTCTCAAAAGAGCGGCGTAATAACGCATCGATACCCGGTGCATCAATCCCTATTTCGACTCGAATCAGCATGGCTCACCTACTGAAGTGTGTTTACTGTCCGGCGGGGATTTCAGCCCCGCCTCAACGAAATCTGCCATTTGCATCAACATCACGCGCAGCGCTTTCGGCATCTGCTCCAGCTCAATGGCATCCATTAAATTCTTAACGTACAGGCCAAGCTCCGTGTCGCCCTCAATCACCAGACGGCGCTGGAAGAAGAGTGTGTCCGGGTCATGCTTACGCGCGGCAATCATCAGCAGGTCGCTGGCGTTGGCGCTAAAGCTCACGTCCGCCTCGGCAGACTCACGAACGATCAGCTGGTCGTTCTCTACGGAGGTAAACCAGCGCAGCCCGATGTCACGCACCTCAATGCTTAACCAGCGCCCTTCCAGAAACTCCAGCTCGCCATCCTGCAGCGCCTGACGGAACTGCCAGCTCAGGACCTGCTCCAGCACCTGGCGTTTAAGCGCGAACGGCGCCAGCCTGACCGGCACGCTCAGCATTGATGGACCGAATTGTACGAGACGTGAACGCAGTTTATCCAGCACGAGCTTTACTCCCTGATAGCTATAGTCCCGCTATTTTGCCACATCCGTTCCAGAACATAGCGGCGTAAATCAACAAACCATCGTCGGACGTACCCCATTATTGGTGCCATCAATACGCCATTAGCTGCCTTAAATCAAAAATTGTCGCGTATGGGTTAATTAAAATCCCAGCTCGTTAACAATTTTGCTATCGACTACATCAGGATAATTTATGGAGCTGCTCTGCCCTGCCGGAAACCTTCCGGCGCTTAAGGCGGCCATCGAGAATGGGGCCGATGCGGTCTATATCGGGCTGAAAGATGACACCAACGCCCGCCATTTTGCTGGCCTTAACTTTACGGAGAAAAAGCTTCAGGAAGCCGTTAACTTCGTTCATCAGCACCGCCGCAAGCTGCATATTGCCATCAACACGTTTGCCCATCCTGACGGTTACGCCCGCTGGCAGCGCGCGGTGGACATGGCAGCACAGCTGGGCGCCGATGCGTTAATCCTGGCCGACCTCGCCATGCTTGAGTATGCGGCAGAACGCTATCCGCATATTGAGCGCCACGTCTCTGTTCAGGCATCTGCCACCAACGAAGAGGCGGTGCGTTTTTACCATCAACACTTTGACGTCGCTCGCGTGGTGCTGCCGCGCGTGCTCTCTATTCATCAGGTTAAGCAACTCGCGCGCGTCACGCCAGTGCCGCTGGAGGTTTTTGCCTTTGGTAGTCTGTGCATCATGGCCGAAGGCCGTTGCTATCTTTCTTCTTACTTAACCGGTGAATCGCCGAATACCGTCGGGGCCTGCTCCCCTGCCCGCTTCGTCCGCTGGCAGCAGACCCCACAGGGGCTGGAGTCGCGTCTGAATGAAGTTCTGATCGACCGCTATCAGGACGGTGAAAACGCGGGTTATCCGACGCTGTGCAAAGGCCGCTACCTGGTCGACGGCGAGCGCTACCACGCGCTGGAAGAGCCCACCAGCCTTAACACGCTGGAGCTGCTGCCGGAACTACTGGCCGCCAATATTGCCTCGGTGAAAATTGAAGGTCGCCAGCGCAGTCCGGCCTATGTAAGCCAGGTGGCGAAAGTGTGGCGTCAGGCCATCGACCGCTGCATGGCGGACCCGCAGAACTACGCCCCACAGGCGGCGTGGATGGAGACGCTCGGATCGATGTCCGAAGGCACGCAAACCACGCTGGGCGCGTATCACCGTAAATGGCAGTGAGATAACCATGAAATATTCATTAGGGCCGGTGCTCTACTACTGGCCAAAAGAGACGCTGGAAGATTTTTACCAACAGGCCGCCACCAGCAGCGCCGATGTGATTTACCTCGGTGAAGCAGTATGCAGCAAACGCCGCGCAACCAAAGTGGGCGACTGGCTGGAGATGGCGAAAAGCCTGGCCGGGAGCGGCAAGCAGGTGGTGCTGTCAACGCTCGCGCTGGTGCAGGCTTCGTCCGAACTGGGCGAGCTGAAGCGCTACGTCGAAAACGGTGAGTTTCTGCTGGAAGCGAGCGACCTGGGGGTAGTGAACATGTGCGCCGAACGCAGGCTGCCGTTTGTCGCAGGCCATGCGCTGAACTGCTATAACGCCGTCACCCTGCGCCTGCTGCTCAAACAGGGAATGACCCGCTGGTGCATGCCGGTGGAGCTCTCCCGTGACTGGCTGGCAAACCTGCTGAATCAGTGCGACGAGCTGGGCATTCGCCATCAGTTCGAAGTGGAAGTGCTGAGCTACGGTCATCTGCCGCTGGCCTACTCTGCCCGCTGCTTCACCGCGCGCTCGGAAGACCGCCCGAAAGATGAATGTGAAACCTGCTGCATCAAGTACCCGAACGGGCGCAGCATGCTGTCGCAGGAGAACCAGCAGGTATTCGTCCTGAACGGCATTCAGACCATGAGCGGTTACGTCTATAACCTCGGCAACGAACTGGCGTCGATGGACGGGCTGGTGGACATGGTGCGTCTGTCGCCGCTGGATACCAGCGTTTTCGCGATGCTGGACGCCTTCCGCGCTAACGAAAACGGCGCGTCGCCGCTGCCGCTGGCGGCAAACAGCGACTGCAACGGTTACTGGAAACGTCTGGCCGGGCTGGAACTTCAGGCCTAAAAAAGGCTCACTTTGTTAACAACGGTTATCATTTTTTAATGCAGTATTAAAGATTGACCGTCGACAAAGTGAGCTGTTATGACTGACAAAACCATTCCGTTTTCGGTGCTGGATCTGGCGCCGATCCCACAAGGCTCCTCGGCAAGAGAAGCCTTTACGCATTCTCTCGATCTGGCTCAGCTGGCCGAAAAGCGTGGCTATCACCGCTACTGGCTGGCAGAACATCACAACATGGTCGGCATTGCCAGCGCCGCTACATCGGTGCTGATTGGCTACCTGGCAGCGAATACCACCACTTTACACCTTGGCTCCGGTGGCGTGATGCTGCCGAACCACGCCCCGCTGGTGATAGCCGAGCAGTTCGGGACGCTTAATACCCTCTATCCGGGCCGTATTGACCTGGGGCTTGGCCGCGCGCCGGGCAGCGACCAGCCGACCATGCGCGCCCTGCGCCGCCATATGAGCGGCGATATCGATAACTTCCCGCGCGACGTGGCGGAACTGGTGGACTGGTTCGACGCGCGCGATCCGAACCCGCACGTGCGCCCGGTGCCGGGCTATGGCGAGAAGATCCCGGTGTGGCTGTTAGGCTCGAGCCTGTATAGCGCGCAGCTCGCCGCGCAGCTGGGGCTGCCGTTCGCGTTCGCCTCCCACTTCGCGCCGGATATGCTCCATCAGGCGCTGCACCTCTACCGTACGAACTTCAAACCGTCCGAGCGTCTGGAGAAGCCGTACGCGATGGTGTGTATCAACATCATTGCCGCTGACAGCAATCGCGACGCGGAATTCCTGTTTACCTCTATGCAGCAGGCGTTTGTGAAGCTGCGCCGCGGCGAGACGGGCCAGTTGCCGCCTCCGGTGGAAAATATGCATCAGCTGTGGTCGGCCTCCGAGCAGTATGGCGTGCAGCAGGCGTTGAGCATGTCGCTGGTGGGTGATAAGGCAAAAGTGCGTCACGGGCTGGAAGCAGTGCTGCGTGAAACGCAGGCGGATGAAATTATGGTCAACGGCCAGATTTTCGATCACCAGGCGCGTTTACATTCGTTTGATCTGGCGATGCAGGTGAAAGAAGAATTGGTGGGGTAGTTTTTTGCCGGATGGCGGCTTCGCCTTATCCGGCCTACGCGGTCCCTGTAGGCCCGGTGAGCGTAGCGCCACCGGGCAATGTGTTTACTGGTACACAGGCAACAGGTTAAAGCTCGACAGCACGTGAACCAGCGCGTTACCCACCCCAAATACCAGGATCAGCGCAATCATCGGTTTACCGCCCCAGACACGGAATTTCGGGCTGCCGAAGCGTTTACGTGATTTACGTGCCAGCAGCGCCGGCACAATCGCCGCCCAGATGGTGGCCGCCAGCCCTGCATAGCCGATGGCATAGAGGAACCCGTTCGGCCACAGCAGACCGCCGACAATCGGCGGCAGGAAGGTCAGCAGCGCCGTCTTGAAACGCCCCATCGCAGAATCGTCAAAGCCAAACAGATCTGCCAGGTAGTCAAACAGGCCCAGCGTCACACCGAGGAATGAACTCGCCACCGCAAAGTTGGAGAAGACCACCAGCAGCAGATCCAGACTGCGGCTGTTCAGTACGCCGCTCAGCGCCTGCACCAGCACGTCAATGTTACCGCCCTTTTGCGCAATGCCGATAAACTCCGGGCGCGGGATGTTGCCCATTGTCCCCAGCAGCCAGATGACGTACAGCCCAAGCGCCAGCAGCGTGCCGTAGACCAGGCACTTCACGATGGTGCGCGGATCCTTGCCGTAGTACTTCATCAGGCTCGGCACGTTGCCGTGGTAGCCGAACGACGCCAGACAGAACGGCAGAGTCATTAGCAGATACGGCGTGTAGGAGGTATTAACTTCCGCAACGTTAAACAGCGTGGCGGGCGTAACGTGCCCCAGCAGGCTGCCGAAGGTCAGGAAGAAGGTGATGACCTTAGCGCCCAGCACAATCGCCGTCATGCGGCTCACCGCTTTGGTGCTCATCCAGACGATAAACGCCACGCCCAGCGCAAAGCAAAGCCCGGCCAGACGCGCCGGAACGTTCAGCGACATCTCCGAAAAGGTGTGATGCAGAATCGAGCCGCTTGCTGAGATGTACGCGTAGGTCAGGATGTAGAGCACAAATGCGATGGAAAGGCCGTTCACCAGGTTCCAGCCTTTGCCCAGCAGATCTTTGGTGATGGTGTCGAAGCTGGAGCCAATGCGGTAGTTCAGGTTCGCTTCAAGGATCATCAGGCCGGAATGCAGCATGCAGAACCAGGTGAACACCAGCGCGGCCAGCGACCAGAAGAACCACGCACCGGACATGACCACGGGCAGGGAAAACATCCCGGCACCTATAATGGTTCCGCCGATGATCACCACGCCGCCAAGCAGCGAAGGTGACGTTTGGGTGGTGGTTAGTGTCGCCATACAGCCTTTTCTCCAGTTAATCATGCGGTTCTGCATTTTAGTGTGATGCACTGTACCAGTACAGGAGTACAAAGGGAATAAAAAAAGCCCCGATAGCGTGTATCGGGGCTGTATATTTTACTTTACGTCAGAAGCGAAAGGCTTACGCGTCACCGAAACGACGACGGCTGGTGCCTTCTTCACGACGTGGGCCACGGCTTTCGCGGCGCTCGCCGGAGAAACGACGACCTTCACCACCGCGACCTTCACTGCGACCGCCTTCACGACGCTCGCCGCCGAAACCGCGACCACCGCCACGACGTTCGCCACCGCGGTCAGGACGTGGCTGCGCATCGCCCAGCAGCTGCATGTTCATCGGCTTGTTCAGGATGCGGGTGCGAGTAAAGTGCTGCAGTACTTCGCCCGGCATGCCTTTTGGCAGTTCGATGGTAGAGTGGGATGCGAACAGCTTGATGTTACCAATGTAACGGCTGCTGATGTCGCCTTCGTTAGCAATCGCGCCAACGATGTGACGAACTTCAACACCATCATCACGGCCCACTTCAATGCGGTACAGTTCCATGTCGCCAGCGTCACGACGCTCACGACGTGGACGGTCTTCACCACCACGCTCTGGACGGTCGCCGCGTGGACCACGGTCGTTACGGTCGCCACGACGTTCGAAACGATCGTCACGGTCACGGAACTCACGCTTAGGACGCATCGGTGCATCTGGTGGCACGATCAGGCTACGTTCGCCCTGAGCCATTTTCAGCAGTGCTGCAGCCAGAGTTTCCATGTCCAGCTCTTCGCCTTCAGCGACAGGCTGGATCTGCGACAGCAGTGCGCGGTACTGATCCAGATCGCTGCTTTCCAGCTGCTGCTGTACTTTCGCGGCGAATTTTTCCAGACGGCGTTTGCCCAGCAGATCTGCGTTTGGCAGGTCGGCTTCTGGAATGGTCAGCTTCATGGTGCGTTCAATGTTGCGCAGCAGACGACGCTCGCGGTTCTCAACGAACAGCAGCGCACGGCCAGCACGACCCGCACGACCGGTACGACCGATACGGTGAACGTAAGACTCGGAATCCATCGGAATGTCGTAGTTTACAACCAGGCTGATACGCTCAACGTCCAGACCACGTGCTGCCACGTCGGTTGCAATCAGGATATCCAGACGACCGTCTTTCAGACGCTCCAGCGTCTGCTCACGCAGGGCCTGGTTCATGTCGCCGTTCAGCGCTGCGCTGTTGTAGCCGTTACGCTCCAGCGCTTCAGCCACTTCCAGGGTCGCATTTTTGGTACGCACGAAGATAATCGCCGCATCAAAATCTTCCGCTTCCAGGAAACGGACCAGCGCTTCGTTTTTGCGCATGCCGTACACGGACCAGTAGCTCTGGCTGATGTCCGGGCGAGTGGTCACGCTGGACTGAATACGCACTTCCTGCGGCTCTTTCATGAAGCGGCGGGTAATGCGACGGATCGCTTCTGGCATGGTTGCAGAGAACAGAGCGGTCTGGTGACCTTCCGGGATCTGCGCCATGATGGTTTCTACGTCTTCGATGAAGCCCATACGCAGCATTTCATCTGCTTCATCCAGTACCAGGCCGCTCAGTTTAGAGAGGTCCAGAGTACCGCGCTTCAGGTGATCCAGCAGACGGCCCGGCGTACCGACGACAATCTGTGGGCCCTGGCGCAGGGCGCGTAACTGCACGTCATAACGCTGGCCGCCGTACAGGGCTACCACGTTTACGCCGCGCATATGTTTAGAGAATTCCGTCATTGCTTCAGCAACCTGAACAGCCAGTTCACGAGTTGGAGCCAGGACGAGGATCTGCGGTGCACGCAGGTCCGGATCGATGTTGTTCAGCAGCGGCAGCGAGAACGCTGCAGTTTTACCGCTACCAGTCTGGGCCATGCCCAGCACGTCACGACCAGAAAGCAGATGCGGGATACATTCTGCCTGGATCGGAGATGGTTTTTCGTAACCCAGATCGTTAAGGGCTTCAAGGATAGGAGCCTTCAGGCCCAGATCTGCAAAAGTGGTTTCGAATTCAGCCATGTAGTACGAGTGCCTCAATGTCAATGGCGGCCAGTCTACTTAGCTCATCGTGAAAATGATTAGCAATTTTCATTGAAAAGTGTGAACCGGCTCAAAGTAGGTGTATTGACGAACAACAACGCCCTCACCAGTGAAGGTGATGGCAATCAAAAGATTACGGGCTGATGTTTATGTCGTCAGCTATTGCTGGTCCGATTCTGCCAGGTCGTCTTGCTCCTGGCCCAAGAGCGATAATTCCAACAATGCATAACGGTGCTCAACGAAGTTATGTACGTTGTTAGCAACCGCTAATTTGAACAGTGCCGTAGCGCTGTCCATATCCCCCAGACTTAGGTAGTACTTACCTAAATAGAAGTTGGTTTCACTGAGATGCTCAGCGAGCGAGGTGTTATCCGTTGCGTCCGCCTTGAGGCGTTCCATCAGCGTTGCTTCGCTAATGTTGCCCAGGTAGAACTCGACAATGTTCCATCCCCACTGTTCCTTATCCGATTTCTCGAAGCGCTGTTGTAGTGCTTCTTTTGCCTGCTTCTCATCGAGCTTCCGCTCAACGATGTAAAGCCACAGGCTACGGAAAGGATCATTAGGATCGTCTTGATAAAACGCCAGCAGATCATCTTGCGCTAACTTATCACGACCGCCGTAATACAATGCGATACCGCGATTCAAGTGCGCGTAGTTGTAAGTTGGATCAAGCTCAAGTACAGAATCAAACGCTTCATAGGCAGCATCAAAATTGCCTGCCTGCGTTAAATAAATGCCTAAGTAATTGAATACTTCAGGCATATCAGGTCGGATAGCCAGCGCTTGTGAAAAATCATTTCGCGCTAATGCCCTCAGACCGAGACTATCATACAACACTCCGCGCTCATATAAAAGCTGTGCGCGTTCGTCATCGGTTAAAGCCCGACTGGCAAGTATTTGTTCCATGCGTGCCAGAATCACTTCCTGCTGCAAAGTCGGTTGCAATGGCACTGCGAGGACTTCGCTCTTACGCCAGGCAGAGTTGCTGCATCCTGCCAGCGTTAAAGCTGTCGCAACGAAACACCAGCGCAAAAAAGGCTTCATTTCCCACTCCCGAAGACAACTATTGGATGAACGTCCTGTCCCCCGGCGGCTTAACAAGGCGTCCTGCCTGATAACAGGCCCTCCGCAAAGCGGAGGGCAAATGGCAACTTACTCGCCTTGCTGTTCAGCAGCCGGAGCTTCCGGTGCCGCAGCAGGTTGAGACTGCTCGGTTGCTTCTTTAATGCTCAGACGGATACGGCCCTGACGGTCAACTTCCAGAACTTTAACCGGCACTTCCTGACCCATCTGCAGGTAGTCGGTCACTTTCTCAACGCGCTTGTCAGCGATCTGAGAGATGTGAACCAGACCTTCTTTACCGCCACCGATGGCAACGAACGCACCAAAGTCAACGATACGGGTCACTTTACCCGCGTAGACGCGGCCCACTTCGATTTCAGCAGTGATTTCTTCGATGCGACGGATAGCGAATTTCGCTTTCTCGCCGTCGGTTGCTGCGATCTTCACAGTACCGTCATCTTCGATTTCGATGGTGGTGCCGGTCTCTTCGGTCAGCGCGCGGATAACAGAACCGCCCTTACCAATAACATCTTTGATCTTGTCTGGATTGATCTTGATGGTGTGAATACGCGGAGCGAATTCAGAGATATCACCGCGTGGCGCGTTGATAGCCTGTTCCATCACGCCCAGGATGTGCAGACGCGCACCTTTAGCCTGGTTCAGAGCAACCTGCATGATCTCCTTGGTGATACCTTCAATTTTGATATCCATCTGCAGGGCAGAGATACCGTCGCGGGAACCCGCTACTTTGAAGTCCATATCACCCAGGTGGTCTTCGTCACCCAGAATGTCAGACAGAACAACGAAGTTGTCGCCTTCTTTCACCAGACCCATTGCGATACCCGCAACGGCGGCTTTGATCGGCACGCCTGCATCCATCAGCGCCAGAGAAGCACCACACACGGAAGCCATGGAAGAAGAACCGTTGGATTCGGTGATTTCAGAAACCACGCGAACGGTGTACGGGAATTTGTCAGCTTCCGGCATCACTGCCAGCACGCCGCGCTTCGCCAGACGACCGTGACCAATTTCACGACGCTTCGGTGAGCCAACCATACCGGTTTCGCCCACAGAGTACGGAGGGAAGTTGTAGTGGAACAGGAAGTTGTCAGTACGCTCGCCCATCAGTTCATCGATGATCTGCGCGTCACGTGCGGTACCCAGGGTTGCGGTAACCAGCGCCTGCGTTTCACCACGGGTGAACAGCGCAGAACCGTGAGTACGCGGCAGTACGCCAGTGCGTACGTCCAGACCACGAATCATGTCTTTTTCACGGCCATCGATACGCGGTTCGCCTGCCAGCACGCGGCTACGAACAACGTTTTTCTCGATAGCGTGCAGAATTTCGCCAATTTCGTTAGCGTCCAGCGTTTCGTCTTCGGCAACCAGGGTCGCGGTTACTTCAGATTTGATCGCGTCAACCTGAGCGTAACGCTCCTGTTTGTCGGTGATGCGGTACGCGTCGCTCAGACGAGATTCTGCCAGTGCCGCAACGCGTGCGTTCAGCGCGTCGTTTGCCGCTTCTGGCTGCCAGTCCCAACGTGGTTTACCGGCTTCTTTCACCAGGTCGTTGATGTTCTGGATAACAATCTGCTGCTGCTCGTGACCGAACACCACAGCGCCCAGCATCTGGTCTTCGCTCAGCAGTTCAGCTTCGGATTCAACCATCAGCACAGCCGCTTCAGTACCGGCAACAACCAGGTCCAGCTTACTTTCTTTCAGCTCTTCCTGTGTTGGGTTCAGCACGTACTGGTCGTTGATGTAACCGACGCGCGCGGCACCGATTGGGCCATTGAATGGAATACCAGACAGTGACAGGGCAGCGGAGGCACCGATCATCGCAACGATGTCCGGGTTAACCTGTGGGTTAACGGAAACAACGGTCGCAATAACCTGCACTTCGTTAACGAAGCCTTCCGGGAACAGCGGACGAACCGGGCGGTCAATCAGACGCGCGATCAGGGTTTCGCCTTCGCTTGGACGGCCTTCACGACGGAAGAAGCCACCCGGGATTTTACCGGCAGCGTAGGTACGCTCCTGGTAGTTAACGGTCAGCGGGAAGAAGTCTTGACCTGGTTTAGCTTTTTTCTGGCCCACAACGGTCACGAATACCGCGGTGTCATCCATGCTTACCATAACGGCAGCAGTCGCCTGGCGTGCCATCATGCCGGTTTCCAGCGTGACGGTATGTTGACCATACTGGAATTTACGAACGATCGGATTCAGCAAAATTCTATCCTTTCTTAAATGTATGACAGCACACCGCCGGCGTGCTGTCGATTTAACCCGACCTTCTTCGCATCCTCGCGACTAATGACAACCGACACCCCCATGGGTGAAGCCTCTCATTAGCCGCGCGAACCTCTGCAATGAAGATCATTTATAGCAACAATACAATAGTTTCCATTGAATTGCTGCCGTCTGGTTGAAAAAAGGGGCCATCAGGCCCCCTTTTCTGAAACTCGCAAGACTTAGCGACGCAGACCCAGACGCTCGATCAGCGCGGTGTAGCGTGCAACATCTTTACGCTTCAGGTAGTCGAGCAGTTTACGACGCTGAGAAACCATGCGCAGCAGACCAC
>NZ_JAAQOK010000023.1:0-75965 GCF_011683705.1 Enterobacter sp. 725m/11
ATGCGGTATTAGCTACCGTTTCCAGTAGTTATCCCCCTCCATCAGGCAGTTTCCCAGACATTACTCACCCGTCCGCCACTCGTCACCCGAGAGCAAGCTCTCTGTGCTACCGTTCGACTTGCATGTGTTAGGCCTGCCGCCAGCGTTCAATCTGAGCCATGATCAAACTCTTCAATTTAAGTTTGATGCTCGTGAATTAAACTTCGTAATGAATTACGTATGTTCACTCAGAGACTTGGTATTCATTTTTCGTCCGAGGACGTTAAGAATCCATGTCACTTTGAGTGCCCACACAGATTGTCTGATAAATTGTTAAAGAGCAGTGCCGCTACGTTTTCGCTGCGGCGCGGGGTGTGCATATTACGCTTTCCCGCTTCAGAGTCAAGCATTTATTTCGCTTTTCTCTGCTGACCCGGCGGCGTGTGTGCCGTTGTTCCGTGTCAGTGGAGGCGCATTATAGGGCGTTATTCTTAAGTGACAAGAGGAAATTCAAAAAAAGTTTCTGACCGTGTTTTTTTTCACCAACAGAGGTGCTATCAAGCTACAAATTGTTCTATTTGATGTATCTGCAACCACAATCACATTCGAGGTGGCATAATTAACAGCATGAAACATTAAGGAATAAAAGCGATGCCATTAAGCGCACAACAGCTGGCCGCCCAAAAAAATCTGTCCTATGTGCTGGCAGAAAAGCTGGCGCAGCGGATTTTAGCGGGTAAATATGCCCCGGGGAGCATCCTGCCGGGCGAATTGGAGCTGGGTGAGCAGTTTGGAGTAAGCCGTACCGCGGTTCGCGAGGCGGTGAAAACCCTTACGGCAAAAGGTATGGTGCTTCCACGCCCTCGTATTGGCACGCGCGTGATGCCACAGAATAACTGGAATTTTCTCGATCAGGAGCTGCTCTCCTGGTGGATGACCGAAGACAACTTTCATCAGGTCGTCGACCACTTTCTTGTAATGCGCAGCAGCCTTGAACCTCAGGCATGCCTGCTTGCCGCCACGCTCGGGACAGCAGAGCAGAAAGCGCAGCTTAACGCACTCATGGAAGAGATGGTGTTCCTGAAAAAACACTTCAACCGGGAACGATGGATTGAGGTCGATATGGCCTGGCATGAACATATCTATATGATGAGCGCCAATCCGTTCCTCACTTCCTTTGCTTCGTTATTCCATTCGGTGTACCACACCTACTTTACCTCTATTACACAAGACGAAGTGGTAAAGCTGGATTTGCATCAGGCGATAGTAGATGCCATTCAGGAGAGCGACGGGCAGCGAGCCCTGACTGCATGTCAGGCATTGCTGACCGCACCAACCCACCAGCAGGTAAATAAATGACAGAGAAAAAAGCGCGCAGCATGGCCGGATTGCCGTGGATTGCAGCCATGGCGTTCTTTATGCAGGCACTGGATGCCACCATCCTCAATACGGCGCTTCCCGCCATTGCGCAAAGCCTTAACCGCTCCCCGCTGGCAATGCAGTCCGCCATCATCAGCTACACCCTCACGGTGGCAATGTTGATCCCGGTAAGTGGCTGGCTGGCCGATCGCTTCGGTACCCGCAGAGTGTTCATGCTGGCCGTAACGCTCTTTACGCTCGGTTCACTGGCCTGCGCGCTCTCCACTTCATTAACGGAGCTGGTTATCTTTCGCGTACTGCAGGGCATCGGCGGCGCGATGATGATGCCGGTGGCGCGCCTCGCTTTGCTGCGTGCCTACCCACGCAGCGAATTGCTCCCCGTACTCAACTTTGTCACCATGCCGGGGCTGGTCGGCCCAATACTTGGCCCGGTCCTCGGGGGTGTGCTGGTTACCTGGGCAAGCTGGCACTGGATTTTCCTGATTAATATTCCGATTGGCGTGGCAGGGCTGATCTATGCCCGCAAATATATGCCGAACTTCACCACGCCAAGGCGCAGCTTCGATATGGGCGGCTTTTTCCTGTTTGGACTGAGCCTGGTGCTGTTCTCCAGTGGCATGGAGCTCATTGGCGAGAAGCTCGTTGAAACGTGGCTGGCGCTCACCGTCATCCTCAGTGGTATTCTGCTGTTCCTTCTTTATATACGCCATGCGCGTCGTCACCCGACACCGCTTATCTCTTTATCTCTCTTTAACACCCGAACCTTTTCCGTCGGGATCGCGGGCAATATTGCCTCACGTCTGGGCACGGGCTGCGTACCGTTCCTGATGCCATTGATGCTGCAGGTGGGGTTCGGCTACCCGGCGCTGATTGCCGGCTGCATGATGGCGCCCACGGCAATGGGTTCCATTCTGGCGAAATCAACGGTCACGCAGGTACTGCGCTGGTTTGGCTATCGTAAAACGCTGGTTGGCGTGACGGTCTTTATCGGTCTGATGATTGCGCAGTTCTCGCTGCAATCCGCGGCGTTACCGGTCTGGATGTTGATCCTGCCGCTGTTTGTGCTGGGAATGGCGATGTCAACGCAGTTCACGTCGATGAACACCATCACCCTTGCGGACCTGACCGACGAGAACGCGAGCAGCGGCAACAGCGTACTGGCGGTGACCCAACAGCTGTCGATCAGCCTCGGGGTAGCCGTGAGCGCGGCGGTGCTGCGGTTTTATGAAGGGTTTGGCGGCACGAATACCGTTGAGCAGTTCCACTATGCCTTTATCACCATGGGCGCGCTTACCGTGGTGTCGGCGCTGGTCTTTATGTTGTTAAAACCGAAAGATGGCCGGAACCTGATTAAAGAGCGTCACAAAGAGAAAGCTAAACCGAACCGCGTTCCATCAGAACAGGAGTAAGCTGCAAACGTTGCTGTTGCAGCGTGGGCTGCGCCATACGGTGGATCAACACGTCGATGGCCAGCTCACCCAGTTCATCCTTCGGCTGATGGATCGTGGTCAGCGGCGGCGTCATGTAGCGCGCCAGTTCGATATCATCGTAGCCCACGATCGCCATATCGTCTGGAACGCGCAGTCCCGCCTGATACAGCGCCTGATAGGCACCAAACGCCATCGCATCGTTGCCGATAAACACCGCCTGCGGGCGAGGCTCTTGCGCCAGCAGCGTCTGCATTGCCTCGAAACCGCCGTTAAACTCGAAATCGCCGGTGATGCGATAGCCATCAGGAATGGCAAGCCCTGCCCGCTCCATTGCCGAAAGATAGCCTTCCAGACGCAAGCGCGCCGGGGTTTTATCCAGCGGGCCGGTAATGCAGGCAATGCGGGTATAGCCTTTATCAATCAGGTGCTGCGTCGCCATATCGCCGCCCAGCAGCGAGTTATCCTGAATCAGATCGCTGGTACCGTCGAACGGCGCCCAGTCCATCATTACCGTGGGAATAGAAGGATAGCGCTGAATGATCTCTTTTGAAGGTTGATGCGTTTCGGTACAGAGCAGCAGCAGCCCGTCGACGCGTTTTTGCATCAGCGTTTCCAGGTTGCGGTTCATGCGCTGCTCGTCGCCTTCAGTATTGCACAGCACCAGACTGTAGCCACGCTCGAAGCAGCTGCGCTCTACGCCACGAACAAGTTCAGAATAGAAAGGATTGGTACTGGCCGTGATCAGCATGCCGATGGTGCGCGTCTGGTTAAGCTTCAGACTGCGCGCCAGCGCCGACGGCGCATAGTTGAGGTCTTTTACTGCGGCTTCGACTTTCTCCCGAATCGCCTCGCTGACGAAGCGGTCGTTATTAATAACGTGAGAGACGGTCGAAGTAGAAACGCCCGCCATGCGGGCGACATCTTTCATCGTAGCCAAGCGTTACCCCTGCTGACTTAAGAATTCATCGATCTCTTTACGCCACGGAACGGAAGGCTGTGCGCCTTTGCGCGTCACCGCAATCGCGGCGGCGGCATGTGCAAAGCGGATCGCGTCATCCATCGCTTTTCCTTCCAGCAATGCCGTCACCAGCGCACCATTGAAGGTGTCTCCAGCGGCGATGGTATCAATGGCTTTGACCTTAAAGCCCGGCACGCGACGGCCTTCGCCATTGACGCTAGCCCACACCCCGCGGCTACCAAGAGTAATGATAACGGTCCCGATGCCTTTTGCATGCAGCACTTTCGCCGCACGCGCGGCATCATTGTCATTTTCAACGCGAATGCCCGTCAGCTTTTCCGCTTCGGTTTCGTTCGGCGTAATGATGTCCACCAGCGCCAGCAGTTCATCTGATAATACACGGGCAGGCGCAGGGTTAAGTACGACAGTGGTATGATTTTCATGCGCAATTTTCGCGGCGGTCAGCACGCTTTCAACCGGAGACTCCAGCTGCATCAGCAGGGCTTCCGCTCCGGCGATGATGCCACGCTGCGCTTCGACGCGTTCAGTCGTTAACGCGGCGTTAGCCCCCGCATGAATACCAATGACATTCTCACCTTCAGCGTTAACGAAAATCAGCGCCACGCCGGTAGACTCTCCCGCGACAACGCTGACCGGTGCGATATCGATGTTGTCGCTCGCCAGCTGCTTGCGTACGCGCTCGCCGGTATCGTCATCACCCGTACAGGCGATAAACGCGATATTCGCCCCGCTGCGCCCGGCGGCAACTGCCTGGTTTGCGCCCTTACCGCCGAACGCGACCTGATACTGATTGCCGGTGACGGTTTCGCCCGGAGTGGGGAACGTTTCAAGGTTAAGAATGTGATCGGCATTGATACTGCCAAGGACGACGAGGTTGCCTGCGGTTTTCATGTATTGAGGTGTCCATCTGAGAGCGCCACCGGTATTACCCGGTGGCGTATGCCACACTTTTCTTTTATTTGGTGTCCCTCAGGCAGCCAGCGACTGCCTGAATCGCCTTTACTGCTTAATGACCAGCTTCAGGTCAACAGGGTATTTGGCCTGAACTTTTTCGCCCTTCAGCACTTTGTCGGCAGTTTCAACGCCAGTCGCGCCAATCTGCTCAGGCAGCTGAGCGATGGTCGCAGCCAGTTTGCCATCATTTACTGCTTTTTCACCATCCGGCGTGCCGTCAAATCCGACAACCATCACATCTGATTTACCCGCAGTCTGGAGCGCACGCAGCGCACCGAGCGCCATCTCATCGTTCTGTGCAAATACCGCCTGCACATCTGGATGCGCGGTCAGCAGGTTCTGCATGACGTTCAGACCCTTAGTACGGTCGAAGTCTGCCGGTTGGCTGGCCAGCACGTTGAATTTGTGTGCAGCCACGGCCTGCTGGAAGCCTTCACCACGTTCACGGGCCGCGGAAGTACCGGCGATACCCTGCAGTTCGATAACTTTCGCGCCTTCACCGGCTTTCTTCGCGATGTAGTCACCAGCAATTTTACCGCCCAGCACGTTATCAGACGCAATGTGGCTCACAACTTCGCCTTTCGTTGCCTGACGGTCCAGAGTGATCACCGGAATTTTCGCCTGGTTTGCCATCTTCACGGCGTTGCCTACGGCATCAGAATCGGTTGGGTTGATCAGCAGAATTTTGGTGCCACGAACGGTTAAGTCCTGAACGTTAGCCAGCTCTTTCGCCGGGTTGTTCTGTGAATCCAGCACCACCAGGTTGTAGCCCAGTTTGTCCGCTTCTTTCTGCGCACCGTCCTTCAGGGAGACGAAGAACGGGTTGTTCAGGGTAGAGACAACCAGCGCGATGGTATCTTTCGCCATGGCGTTAGCACTTACGGTTGCGCTCAGCGCGACAGCGGAAACCAGGGTAGCCAGTTTTTTCATGTTCATATCTAAGATGTCCTGTAGTGTCGTCAGTTACTGTTTTTTGTTGTCTACCAGTACCGCCAGCAAAATCACCACTGCCTTAACGATCATCTGGTAATAGGAGGAAACACCTAACAAATTCAAACCATTATTCAGGAAACCGAGGATGAGTGCGCCGATCAATGTCCCAACAATGCGACCTTTACCGCCCGCAAGACTCGTACCGCCCAGAACCACCGCCGCGATGGCATCCAGCTCGTACCCCGTACCCGCCGTCGGCTGTGCGGAAGAGAGGCGCGCCACTTCGATGATGCCCGCCAGAGAGGCCAGCAGGCCGCACAGGGAGTACACGATAATTTTGACTTTATTAACGCTGATACCGGACAGGCGCGTGGCCGCTTCGTTACCACCCAGCGCATAGATATAACGGCCCAGGCGGGTATGGTGCAGCATGTACCACGCCGCCAGGAAGACGATAGCCATGATCCAGACCGGGGTCGGGACACCTAGCGGGCGACCGATACCGAACCAGCCAAACAGATCCGCGTTATCCGTAAACCCGGTATTCACCGGGCTACCGTTGGTGTAAACCATGGTCACACCGCGCAGCAGCAGCATCATCACCAGCGTGGCGATAAACGCCTGAACGCGGCCTTTTGCCACAATCACGCCGGTAACGGCACCAATCGCCGCGCCAGCCGCCAGTGCAGCCGCAACGGCCACCAGCGCGTTGACCTCAATTCCCACAATTGAAGCGGCGATCGCACCGGTGAGCGCCAGCAGGGAACCGACGGACAGATCGATACCCGAGGTCAAAATCACCAGCGTCATGCCGACCGCCATAATGGCGTTCACCGACGTCTGCTGCAGAATGTTGAACAGATTATTGACGGTAAAAAAGTTCGGGCTCATGGTCGAGACAATCGCGATCAGCACCAGCAGGGCAATCAGCGATTTTTGTTCCATCAGCCATGCCTTTGTGAAATAGCGGCGACCAGAAACAGCCTGGGTAGTCATCTTCTTACTCCTGATTCACGCGATTAAGCTTGCCCACAGCGGCAGCCATCAGAACTTCCTGGGTGGCCTGCTCGCGAGTGAATTCACCGCCGAGATGCCCTTCATGCATGACGATAATGCGATCGCTCATGCCTAATACCTCTGGCATCTCGGAAGAGACCAGAATGATGCTCAGACCGTCGGCCTTGAACTGATTAATCAGATGATAGATCTCTTTTTTCGCGCCCACGTCCACGCCGCGGGTTGGCTCGTCGAGGATCAACACCTTCGGGCGCGTCATCAGCCCGCGGGCAATCGCCACTTTCTGCTGATTCCCGCCGGAAAGCAGGCCAATAGCCTGCTCCATCGACGGGGTTTTAACGTTGAAGAGACGGATAAAATCACTGACCGCCTGCTGCTCATCTTTATGCTTCAGGCTGCCGCCGCTATGGCTGAAATAGCGCAGCGCGGTCAGGGACATATTCTCTTTCACCGACATGCCCAGCACTAAGCCGTCGCGCTTGCGGTCTTCGGAGATATAGACAATGCCGTTCGCCAGCCCGTCCTGCGGCGAGCGGGTCACCACTTCATGGCCGTCAAGGGTAACGTAACCGCTGGTGCGCGGCAGTGCGCCGTACAGCACTTTCATAAGCTCGGTACGGCCCGCGCCCATCAGGCCCGCCACGCCCAGGATCTCGCCCTGACGCAGGGTAAAGGTCACATCGTTTACGCCTGGGCCGCAGAGGTTATCTACCTTCAGGCGGATCTCGCCCGGCGCTTTGTCCAGATGCGGATATTGGTCTTCGAGCTTACGTCCCACCATCATTTCGATCAGCGTATCTTCGGTCAGCGTCGCCACTTCGCGCTCGGCAATAAACTGGCCGTCGCGGAAGACGGTCACGTCGTCGCAAATTTCGAAGATCTCTTTCATGCGGTGAGAGATATAGACAATGCCGCGCCCCTGCGCTTTCAGTTCGCGGATCACGCGGAACAGGGATTCGGTTTCGGTATCGGTCAGGGCGTCGGTCGGTTCATCCATAATGATGACCTTCGACTCGAAGCTCAGCACCTTCGCGATTTCCACCATCTGCTGATCGCCGATGGAGAGGTCGCCCACCAGGCGGTCGCTCTTAAAGCGCAGGTTCAGCTTCGCCAGCAGCTTGTCCGCTTCGGCGTACATGGTTTTCCAGTCGATTTTGCCGAACCGGTTCACGAACTCGCGGCCCAGGAAGATGTTTTCCGCAATGGTGAGCTGCGGGATGAGGTTCAGCTCCTGGTGAATAATGCCGATGCCCGCTTCCTGAGAGGATTTCGGGCCGTTAAAGGTGGTTTCTTTACCCAGCCAAACGAGTGAACCGGCATCACGCTGGTAGATCCCGGTCAGCACTTTCATCATGGTGGATTTGCCGGCACCGTTTTCGCCCACCAGCGCCATCACGCGTCCTGGGTAGACGTTAAGCGCCGCACCGGAGAGGGCTTTTACGCCCGGGAACGACTTATCGATCCCTTTGAGTTGCAGTAATGCGTCCATGATGGCCTCAGAAGGTGACGCCAGCACAGAGAATGATATTCGCATACGGGGAACACTCCCCGCTGCGAATCACCGCCTGACTGTCTGCGGTTTGTTGTTTGAACTGTTCGTGCGTTGTGTAACGAATTTCTATGGTGTTTCCCTGGTGTTGTTGCAGTTGCTCAATGTGGCTGAGCAACGTTTCGTGGAGTTGCGGATTATGTTGTTTGATTTCCGCCGCGAGAATGGCCGCCTCAACCTGCATCTCCGCCGTCACCACCTCCAGTACCTGCATAAACGAGGGCACGCCCTGCGTTAACGCCATATCGATACGGGTTGTGCTGCGCGGAACCGGTAAGCCTGCATCGCAAACCACCAGCGTATCGGTATGCCCAAGACGGGAAATAACCGATGAGATTTCTGAGTTGAGAACCGTGCCTTTCTTCATTTTCTTGCTCCACTAGCGAAACGTTTCGCTAAAAATAGTGTAGCCGCATAAATGTTCAGAAAACCATCATGACGTAACGGATTTGTGATCAACGTCGAAACGTTTCGCTAAGTGAAATGGAGGGGGAGGTAAATGCAAAACGGTAACCGTCAGGTTACCGTTTTAGATGTTTGCGCCTTCTCCCTGTGGGAGAGGGACGGGGTGAGGGCATCAGGCCGCACGGAGACTTAAATCTCAACCTGCGTCCCCAGCTCAATGACGCGGTTAGGCGGGATCTCAAACTGGTCAGGCGCGCGCAGGGCGTTACGCTGCAGGATCAGATACAGCTTGCCGCGCAGACGCAGGTACCACGGGCGCTTGCCGATGATCAGCGACTCGTGGGACATAAAGAACGACGTCTCCATCATCCGGCAGCTTAACCCTTCCAGACCGCAGCGGTGGAACACCTCTTCCACGTTCGGCGTTTCACGCCAGCCGTAGCTCGCCACCACGCGCCAGAAGGTCGGGGACAGCTGCTCAATCTGTACGCGGCGTACGTTGTGAACGTACGGCGCATCTTCGGTGCGCAGCGTCAGCAGGATCACGCGCTCGTGCAGCACTTTGTTGTGCTTAAGGTTATGCATCAGCGCAAACGGGATCACATTCAGGGCACGAGACATGTAAACCGCGGTACCCGGCACGCGCACCGGCGGGGATTTCTCAAGCGACGCGATCATCGCCTCCAGAGAATTACCGTGCTCATGCATGCGGCGCAGCAGGCGGAAGCGCTCGCTTTTCCATGTGGTCATGACAATGAACATCAACAGGCCCAGCGTCAGCGGCAGCCAGCCACCGGAGACAATTTTGTCGAGGTTCGCAGAGAACAGCGGCACGTCAATGCACAGGAAGCCCACCAGAATCATCCCCACGAGGAACTTATTCCAGTGCCAGTTGCGGTACGCCACCGTGGTGGAGAGAAGCGACGTCAGCACCATCGTACCGGTCACGGCAATACCGTAGGCCGCCGCCAGATTACTGGAGTGTTCGAAGCTAACAATCACGATCACAACAGCGAAGTAGAGCAGCCAGTTAACGAACGGGATGTAGATCTGGCCCGACTCCATCTCTGAGGTATGGATGATGCGCATTGGCGAGAGATATCCCAGACGAACGGCCTGACGGGTTAGAGAGAACACCCCGGAAATCACCGCCTGAGAGGCAATCACGGTCGCCAGCGTTGCGAGGATCAGCATAGGCACCAGCGCCCAGTCAGGTGCCAGCAGGAAGAATGGGTTCTTAATCGCCTCCGGGTTCTTGAGCAACAGCGCGCCCTGACCGAAGTAGTTCAGCACCAGCGACGGGAGCACCACAATAAACCATGCCACGCGGATAGGCAGCTTCCCGAAATGCCCCATGTCAGCATAGAGCGCCTCCACACCGGTGATGGAGAGCACGACCGCACCCAGCGCCACGAAGGAAACCACTTTGTATTCAAGGAAGAAATGCACCGCCCAGTAAGGGTTTAGCGCATGCAGCACGTCCGGGTTCGCAATAATGCTGCGCAAACCGAGCGCCGCCAGGATCAGGAACCAGGCCAGCATAATCGGCGCAAACAGTTTGCCCACCAGCCCGGTACCGTGTTTCTGGATCATGAACAGCAGCGTCAACACGATGATTGCCAGCGGGACAACCCAGGCATCAAGCTGCGGGGCAATAATCTCCAGCCCTTCAATCGCCGAGAGCACCGAGATAGCCGGTGTTATCACCACTTCCCCGTAGAAGAAGCTGCCACCTATCAGGCCGATAATCACCAGCACAGACGTCATTCTGGCCGAGGTATTGCGACCGGCAAGGGACATCAGGGTCAGGATCCCGCCTTCGCCCGCATTATCTGCACGCATAACGAAGGAGAGATATTTAACGGAAACGACCAGAATCAGCAGCCAGAAGATGAGGGACAGGAAGCCAAACACGGCATCGCGCTCAACACCAAAGCCAAACTGGCCGGACAAACATTCACGAAGCGTATAAAGTGGGCTGGTGCCGATATCACCGTAGACAACCCCGATCGCCGCAAGCGTTATTGCGGGTAATGATTGCTTATTATCAGTGCTCATAGACTAGTCTTTTCGTTTAAATAACAAATGTGTTCCTGTCCCTTGGTCCACAAAAAGCGCACAGTATGCACGATTCATTGCAAAATCGTACCCCTAAATGCAACCGCATTAATGTAGCGCAAAGAAAATTGCGCCGCACTTCAGCCTATTACCAGCCCTGACTGAAACGTCTATACTCGCTTCAATTGGCCGCCACAACGGCGAAAGGATGCAAAACTATTATGGCTCACTCACATTTATTAGCAGAAAGAATTTCCCGCCTCAGCAGCGCGCTGGAGAAAGGCCTTTACGAGCGTAGCCACGCCATTCGCCTTTGCCTGCTGGCGGCATTGAGCGGTGAAAGCGTATTTCTGCTGGGACCGCCGGGCATTGCCAAAAGTTTGATTGCACGCCGCCTAAAATTCGCTTTCCAGAACGCTCGCGCATTCGAGTATTTGATGACGCGCTTCTCCACGCCAGAAGAAGTTTTCGGCCCGCTTTCTATTCAGGCGCTGAAAGATGAAGGGCGCTATGAGCGTCTGACGGCGGGCTATCTCCCGGAAGCGGAAATCGTCTTTCTTGATGAGATCTGGAAAGCCGGCCCGGCCATTCTGAATACCCTGCTGACGGCAATCAACGAACGCCGCTTCCGTAACGGCGCGAGCGAAGAGAAGATCCCCATGCGCCTGCTGGTGGCCGCGTCAAACGAACTGCCCGAAGCCGACAGCAGCCTGGAAGCGCTGTATGACCGCATGCTGATCCGCCTGTGGCTGGATAAAGTCCAGGATAAATCAAACTTCCGTTCAATGCTGGTGAGCCAGCAGGACGAAAACGAAAACCCGGTCGCGCCTTCACTGCAGGTGACGGACGAGGAGTACCATCAGTGGCAGGACGAGATCGGTAAAATTAAACTGCCCGACGCCGTCTTTGAGCTGATCTTCATGCTGCGCCAGCAGCTTGATTCCCTGCCTTCCGCCCCGTACGTCTCGGATCGTCGCTGGAAAAAAGCGATCCGTCTGCTCCAGGCCAGCGCGTTGTTCAGCGGTCGCGACGCGGTCGCCCCTATCGATCTGATCCTGCTAAAAGACTGCCTCTGGCACGACGCAGAAGGCATGAACCTGATGCAGCAGCAGCTGGACGTTTTGATGACCGGGCACGCCTGGGGGCAGCAGGCGATGCTCAACCAACTGGGGGCGATTGCCCAACGGCGCATTCATCTCCAGCAGCAGCAAAGCGATAAAACCGCGCTAAAAGTGAACCGACTGGGCGGCATGTTCGCCCGCAAACCGCATTACGAGCTACCCGCCGATCTGACCGGAACGACGCTGACACTGCTGCTCCAGCAGCCCCTCAAGCTGCATGATATGCAGGTGGTGCACATTACGATTGAACGCGAGCCGCTGGCGCAGTGGCTGGATAAGGGCGGGGAGATCCGCGGAAAGCTCAACGGCATCGGTTTCGCGCAGCCGCTGAATATGGAAGTGGACAGCAGCCAGCACCTGGTGATCCGCGACGTGAGCCTTCAGGGATCGCGTCTTGCGCTTCCCGGCACCGCCTCGGACAGCGTGCCGGAAGAGATTAAACAGCAGCTGGAAGCGCTGGATACCGAATGGCATCAGCAGCACACCCGCTTCAGCGAGCAGCAAAAATGCCTCTTTATTCATAGCGATTGGCTAGGTCGCATTGAAGCCAGCCTGCAGGACGTCAGCGCACAGATCAAACAGGCGCGTCAATGCTAACGCTGGACACGCTCAATATGATGCTGGCCGTCAGCGAGGAAGGGTTGATCGAGGAGGTGGTTATTACCCTTCTGGCATCGCCGCAGCTGGCGGCCTTCTTTGAAAAATTCCCGAAGCTCAAAAAAGCGATGACGGACGATCTCCCGCGCTGGCGCGACAATCTGCGGCAGCGGTTTAAGGAGACAGAAGTCCCGCCCGAACTGACGGAGGAAGTCGCGGCCTATCAGCAGTGTCAGCGGCTATCGACGCCACAGTTTATCGTCCAGATCCCGCAAACCCTTACCCTGCTCGATAAAGTCCACTCTCCGTTTGCCAGCCAGGCCAGAACGCTGGTCACAGAAAACGCCACCTTTACCCCGGCGCTGCACACGCTCTTTTTACAGCGCTGGCGCCTGAGCCTGGTCGTCCAGGCTACCACGCTGAACCAACAGCTTCTGGATGAAGAACGGGAACAACTGCTCAGCGAGGTCCAGGAACGCATGACGCTGAGTGGCCAGCTCGAAGAGGTACTGGTAGAAAATGAAAACGCCGCTGGTCGCCTCTGGGATATGAGCGCCGGGCAGCTGCGGCGCGGGGATTATCAACTGATCGTGAAGTACGGCGACTTTCTTACCCAGCAGCCGGAGTTGATGAAGCTCGCGGAACAGCTCGGCCGCTCGCGAGAGGCCAAATCGGTCCCAAAGAAAGATGCCCCGATGGAAACCTTCCGCACCCTTGTACGCGAACCGGCTACCGTGCCGGAGCAGGTCGACGGACTCCAGCAAAGCGATGACATCCTGCGCCTGCTGCCGACCGAGCTAAGCACGCTGGGGATGACCGAACTGGAGTATGAGTTTTACCGGCGGCTGGTGGAAAAACAGCTTCTCACCTATCGGCTGCACGGCGAAGCCTGGCGAGAGAAGCTCAGCCAGCGCCCGGTCGTGCATCAGGACTTTGATGAGCAGCCGCGCGGGCCGTTTATTGTCTGCGTGGATACGTCCGGCTCAATGGGCGGCTTTAACGAGCAGTGTGCGAAGGCGTTCTGTCTGGCGCTGATGCGCGTGGCGCTCGCTGACCGCCGTCGCTGCTTTATCATGCTCTTCTCCAGCGAAGTTGTGGGCTATGAGCTGACGAACCAGCAGGGCATTGAGCAGGCCATCCGCTTTTTAAGCCAGCGTTTTCGCGGCGGCACCGATCTGGCCAGCTGTTTTCGCAGCATTGTAGAACGGATGCAGGGCGGCGACTGGTACGACGCTGACGCGGTGGTGATTTCCGATTTCATTGCCCAGCGGCTGCCGGAAGATGTGGTAAATAAAGTGAAGGAGCTGCAGCGCGTGCAACAGCACCGTTTTCATGCCGTGGCGATGTCCGCACATGGAAAACCCGGCATCATGCGCATCTTCGATCATATCTGGCGCTTTGATACCGGGTTGCGTAGCCGCCTGCTCAGACGCTGGCGGCGTTAATTAAAGAAGAGAACCGACGCTTTCACGTACCTGCTGCGGCCAGACTCCACATTGCACCTGACCAATGTGAGACAGTTGCAGCAGCAGCATGGTCAGACGGGACTGCCCGATACCGCCGCCGATGGTCTGCGGCATTTCACCGCGCAGCAGCGCCTGATGCCACTCTAATTTAAGGCGATCTTCATCACCGGTCACCGCCAGCTGGCGCTTCAGCGCCTCTGCATCCACGCGGATCCCCATCGAAGAGAGCTCAAACGCATCTTCCAGAACCGGGTTCCAGACCAGAATATCGCCGTTCAGACCGGCATATTCGCTTTCGCCCGCGGTGCTCCAGTCATCATAATCCGGCGCACGAACGTCGTGACGTTTGCCATCAGACAGTTTGCCGCCGATGCCAATCAGAAATACCGCGCCCAGCTCTTTGGCGATCGCCCGCTCGCGGCCTTTGGCATCCAGATCCGGGAAACGGCTCAGCAGTTCCTGGCTGTGGACAAAGTGGATCGTATCCGGCAGGAACGGTACCAGACCAAACTCTTTGCTCACGGCCGCTTCGGTCGCTTTGATTCCGGCGTAGATCGCCTTAACGGTGGATTTCAGCGTACCGACATGACGCTCGCCGTCACCCATTACGCGCTCCCAGTCCCACTGGTCAACGTAGACAGAGTGAATCGGGGAGAGGCGGTCTTCATCGGGGCGAAGGGCTTTCATGTGCGTGTAGAGCCCTTCGCCCGCGCTGAAGTCGTGTTGTCCCAGGGTTTGACGCTTCCACTTCGCCAGGGAATGCACCACTTCGAACTGTGCATCTGGCAGTGTTTTCACTTTCACCTGTACCGCTTTTTCGCATCCAGACAGGTTATCCTGCGTCCCGTCACCCACGCGGCTCAGAATCGGCGCCTGAACTTCAATAAGACCAAGCTTCTCTTCCAGTTGGCGGGAAAAATGGGATTTTACGAAACTGATCTGGCGTTGTTTTGCGATGTAAGCGGTTTTCATTATTTATACTCCTGCGTCCTGTTGATAATGATTAAGCAACAGAACCGACACTTAATTCAATAACCCATCAACAAAAAGCCACCTTCACTTTTGATTCGTTAAAATAAGACGCTAGAATAGACGTATTCATTAATCTTCATAAGAAAAAGCTATGGAAAATTATCAGATCGACAATCTGGACCGCGGCATCCTTGAGGCCTTAATGGCCAATGCTCGTACAGCCTACGCCGAACTGGCGAAACAGTTTGGCGTCAGCCCGGGAACCATTCACGTTCGCGTAGAGAAGATGAAGCAGGCAGGGATTATTACCGGCGCGCGCATCGACGTCAGCCCGAAGCAGCTGGGTTACGACGTCTGCTGCTTCATCGGCATTATTCTTAAAAGCGCAAAAGATTACCCCTCCGCGCTGGCAAAACTGAACGCGCTCGATGAAGTCACCGAGGCTTACTACACCACCGGGCATTACAGCATCTTTATTAAGGTGATGTGCCGATCCATCGATGCCCTCCAGCAGGTACTTATCAACAAGATCCAAACAATCGATGAAATTCAGTCCACCGAGACACTGATCTCCCTGCAAAACCCGATCATGCGTACCATCCGCCCGTGATCGGGCAAATTCATTCCCACATTTTCCACAGGTAGATCCCAGCTCGTTCACAGCGTACAATGATCCCCTCTTTATCTGAGCGAGCGATCAATGGCGGACATTACCCTTATCAGCGGCAGCACTCTTGGCGGTGCGGAATACGTAGCGGAACATCTGGCTGAGAAGCTGGAAGATGCAGGCTTTTCTACACAAACTCTGCACGGGCCGCTGCTTGAAGATCTCCCGGCTGACGGGGTCTGGCTGCTGATCACCTCCACGCACGGCGCGGGCGATCTGCCGGATAACCTGCAACCTTTATATGACGAACTGCTGGAACAGCAGCCCGACCTGTCAAACGTCCGTTTTGGCGCAGTGGGGATCGGCAGTCGTGAATATGACACCTTTTGCGGGGCAATAGAGAAGGTCGAAGCCGCTGTTACCGCTTGCGGAGCAAAACAGCTGGGTGAAACGCTCAAGATCAACATCCTCGATCATGACATTCCGGAAGATCCAGCCGAGATCTGGCTCGCGGAATGGAAAAATTTACTCAAAAACGATTAAAGATCGCGCGAACAGATGTGGATAACTCTGGTTAAAAGCTCGTATTAACCCGTAGTTATCCAAAGAACAACCCTAGCGTCGTTTTTGGCCTGTGTATAAAGTCGCGATCTGATCCCAGCTTATACGGTCCTGGATCACCGATCATTCACAGCAAACGATCCTTCCTAACTGCATGATCTTATTTGCAGGATCGGACTTATCCACACGTGTCCGCGATCCTAATAAGAGATCACAATAGAACAGATCTCTAAATAAAAAGATCTTCTTTTTAATAGCCCAGGATCCCAATGCTTTCTCGAAAGACTAAAGTTGAGTAGAATCCACGGCCCGGGCTTCAATCCATTTTCATACCGCTTTACGCGAGGCAGACCACCATGTTTTATCAGGATCCTTTTGACGTCATCATCATTGGCGGGGGTCATGCAGGCACTGAGGCCGCAATGGCCGCAGCGCGAATGGGTCAGCAGACCCTGCTTTTGACACACAATATCGACACGCTGGGACAAATGTCCTGTAATCCGGCGATTGGCGGCATTGGGAAAGGACACCTGGTAAAAGAAGTGGATGCACTTGGCGGCCTGATGGCGAAAGCGATCGATCATGCGGGCATTCAGTTTAGGATACTAAACGCGAGTAAAGGCCCTGCTGTTCGCGCCACTCGTGCGCAGGCAGACCGCGTGCTTTACCGCCAGGCCGTGCGCACCGCGCTGGAGAACCAGCCGAACCTGATGATCTTCCAGCAGGCGGTAGAAGATCTTATCGTTGAGAACGATCGCGTCGTGGGCGCCGTGACCCAGATGGGCCTCAAGTTCCGCGCCAAAGCCGTGGTGCTGACGGTCGGGACATTCCTGGACGGCAAAATCCATATTGGTCTGGACAACTACAGCGGTGGCCGTGCTGGCGATCCGCCGTCCATTCCGCTGTCTCGTCGTCTGCGTGAACTGCCGCTGCGCGTCAGCCGTCTGAAAACCGGCACGCCGCCGCGTATCGATGCGCGCACCATTGATTTCAGCGTACTGGCCCAACAGCACGGCGATAACCCGATGCCGGTTTTCTCGTTCATGGGCAACGCGGCGCAACACCCGCAGCAGGTACCGTGCTACATCACGCATACCAACGAAAAAACCCATGACGTGATCCGCAATAACCTCGATCGCAGCCCAATGTACGCTGGCGTGATCGAAGGGATCGGCCCACGTTACTGCCCGTCGATCGAAGACAAAGTGATGCGCTTTGCCGATCGTAACCAGCACCAGATCTTCCTGGAGCCGGAAGGGCTGACCTCGAACGAAATTTACCCGAACGGCATCTCCACCAGCCTGCCATTCGACGTGCAGATGCAAATTGTTCGCTCAATGCAGGGGATGGAGAATGCGAAAATCGTTCGCCCTGGCTACGCTATTGAGTACGATTTCTTCGACCCGCGTGACCTGAAGCCGACGCTGGAGAGCAAATTCATCCACGGCCTGTTCTTCGCGGGGCAGATTAACGGCACCACCGGCTACGAAGAAGCCGCAGCGCAGGGGTTGCTTGCCGGTCTGAACGCTGCCCGCTTCTCTGCCGAGAAAGAGGGCTGGGCGCCGGCGCGTTCTCAGGCCTATCTGGGCGTTTTGGTCGACGATCTCTGCACGCTGGGCACCAAAGAACCGTACCGTATGTTTACCTCTCGCGCGGAATATCGTCTGATGCTGCGCGAGGACAACGCCGACCTGCGTCTGACCGAGATAGGCCGCGACCTGGGTCTGGTAAATGACGAACGCTGGGCGCGCTTCAACGAGAAGCTGGAACGTATTGAACAGGAACGTCAGCGCCTGAAAACCACGTGGGTAAACCCACAGGCGGAAACCGCTGCCGAAGTGAACGCTCACTTAACAGCGCCGCTGTCGCGTGAAGCCAGCGGCGAAGATCTGCTGCGTCGTCCTGAAGTCACATACGAGAATCTGGTCAAACTGACCGCGTTCGCACCGGGCCTTGAAGACGCTGAAGCTGCCGAGCAGGTCGAAATTCAGGTGAAGTACGAAGGCTACATCGCGCGTCAGCAGGATGAGATCGAAAAACAGCAGCGCAACGAAAACACGCTGCTGCCGGAAATGCTGGACTACCGTCAGGTGACGGGCCTTTCCAACGAAGTGATCGCTAAGCTGAACGATCACAAACCGGTATCGATTGGCCAGGCCTCCCGTATCTCGGGCGTTACGCCGGCGGCGATTTCGATCCTGCTGGTGTGGCTGAAAAAGCAGGGCATGCTGCGCCGTAGCGCGTAATTGACATTGCTTTTGGCGGGTGGCGCTTCGCTGACCCGCCCTACTTATTCGTAGGCCCGGTAAGCGGCAGCGCCACCGGGCAAAAAAACTCTCAACAGGTATTCACCGTGCTCAACAAACTCTCTCGTCTGCTGGATCAGGCAGGTATTTCGCTCACCGATCACCAGAAAAACCAGCTGGTGGCGTATGTCGATATGCTGAACAAATGGAATAAAGCGTACAACCTGACGTCTGTGCGCGATCCCAACGAGATGCTGGTTCGCCATATTCTCGATAGTATCGTGGTGGCGCCGTACCTGAGAGGTGAACGTTTTATCGACGTGGGGACGGGGCCGGGTTTGCCGGGCGTTCCGCTGTCGATTGTCCGACCCGAGAGCCATTTCACGCTGCTGGACAGCCTGGGCAAGCGCGTGCGCTTTTTACGCCAGGTTCAGCATGAACTGAAGCTCGATAACATCACGCCCGTACAGAGCAGGGTAGAGGAGTTTCCGGCAGAGCCGCCGTTTGACGGCGTTATCAGCCGTGCGTTTGCTTCGCTCAATGACATGGTGAGCTGGTGTAAGCATCTGCCGGCAGAAGATGGCCGTTTTTATGCGCTGAAAGGACAGCTGCCCGGTGATGAAATTGAACAGCTTCCGGACGGTTTTAGCGTTGAAACCATCGAGAAATTAAACGTTCCGCAGCTCGACGGTGAACGTCATCTGGTGATAATTAAGCCAAACAATTTTTAAAAAAATAATAAAAAATGTGGAATTTGTGCTGTTCTGAGTATGTTAAAAAACAGCACAACTACCCGGGATTAACCAGAGAGCGTTTAACCGCTTTTTTACCAGGGATTTTCTTGCGGTTAACCTCACGTCGATTATTCATCGCGAAGATAGTCAACTATGAAAATATCAGCCTGCTAAAAGTGGAAGGCTGTAACCAGAACGCAATGTTAATTATTTATTAAGAATGTCAATAAAAGGTTTTTATTGTGTACGGGGCTGTTTTGAAAATAGTTGCGATATTTTGTGTTTAATTTCAGAAAGATAATCCTGGGCGATTTACGGCTTTGATAAATACAACCTTATCGCAAATGTGTGTTTTGTGATCTCGTGCACGCTTTGTAGTCAACGTTTTCGCGCTGTTTGCAGTTTTGCTCGAAGGTCGGTGCTTTCTACGAAAGTTAAAAAATAGCGCTGGGGAAAAATATTTAAACATTTATTCACCTTTTCGCTACTTAATGTTTGAAATCACGGGTACGCACCGTATAATTTGTCCGCTTTTTGATGCTTGACTCTGAGCCTTAAAGGACGTTTTATACGACACGCGGCATACCTCGAAGGGAGCAGGAGTAAAAACGTGATGTCTGTGTCGCTCTTGAGTAGAAACGTTGCTCGTAAGCTTCTGTTCATTCAGTTTCTGGCTGTGATAGCAAGTGGACTGCTGTTTAGCCTCAAAGACCCCTTCTGGGGCATCTCCGCCGTGTGCGGGGGTTTGGCGGTCGTGCTGCCAAACGTGTTGTTTATGATTTTTGCCTGGCGTCATCAGGCGCATACACCCGCCAAAGGCCGCGTGGCCTGGTCCTTCGCCCTCGGCGAAGTGTGTAAGGTGTTGCTGACCTTTGCTCTACTGGTGATGGCGCTGGCGGTTTTGAAAGTGGTATTCATGCCGCTGATAGCAACGTGGGTTTTGGTGCTGGTGGTACAAGTTCTGGCTCCAGCTGTAATCAATAACAAAGGGTAAAAGGCATCATGGCTTCAGAAAATATGACGCCGCAGGATTACATAGGTCACCATCTGAATAACCTTCAGCTGGACCTGCGTACATTCTCGCTGGTGGATCCACATAACCCCCCGGCCACCTTCTGGACGATCAACATCGATTCCATGTTCTTCTCGGTGGTTTTGGGTCTTCTGTTCCTGGCCATGTTCCGCAGCGTTGCTAAAAAAGCGACCAGCGGTGTTCCAGGGAAATTCCAGACGTTCGTTGAGATGATCATCGGCTTCGTCCATGGCAGCGTGAAAGATATGTACCATGGTAAGAGCAAGCTGATTGCTCCGCTGGCCCTGACCGTGTTCGTTTGGGTCTTCCTGATGAACCTGATGGACCTGCTGCCAATTGACCTGCTGCCGTTCATCGGCGAGCACATCTTCGGCCTGCCTGCGCTGCGTGTTGTACCGTCTGCGGACGTGAACATCACCCTGTCTATGGCGCTGGGCGTGTTTATCCTGATTCTTTTCTACAGCATCAAAATGAAAGGCGTAAGCGGCTTTGTGAAAGAGCTTACCTTGCAGCCGTTCAACCACTGGGCGTTTATTCCGGTCAACCTGATCCTGGAAGGCGTTAGCCTGCTGTCCAAACCTGTTTCACTGGGTCTGCGACTGTTCGGCAACATGTATGCGGGTGAGCTGATTTTCATTCTGATCGCGGGTCTTCTGCCGTGGTGGTCACAGTGGGTTCTGAATGTGCCATGGGCCATTTTCCACATCCTGATCATTACGCTGCAAGCCTTTATCTTCATGGTTCTGACGATCGTCTATCTGTCGATGGCGTCTGAAGAGCACTGATTTTTTACCAACACTACTACGTTTTAATTGAAACAAACTGGAGACTGTCATGGAAAACCTGAATATGGATCTGCTGTACATGGCTGCCGCTGTGATGATGGGTCTGGCGGCTATCGGTGCTGCGATCGGTATCGGCATCCTCGGAGGTAAATTCCTGGAAGGCGCAGCGCGTCAACCTGATCTGATTCCTCTGCTGCGTACTCAGTTCTTTATCGTTATGGGTCTGGTGGATGCTATCCCAATGATCGCTGTAGGTCTGGGTCTGTACGTGATGTTTGCTGTCGCGTAGTAGTTGTTTTAAAACCCCAAGCCACAGAAATTTAAGAGGTATTGTGCTGTGAACATGAACGCAACAATCCTCGGCCAGGCCATCGCGTTTATTCTCTTTGTCTGGTTCTGCATGAAGTATGTATGGCCGCCTTTAATGGCTGCCATCGAAAAACGTCAGAAAGAAATTGCTGACGGTCTGGCTTCCGCAGAACGCGCTAAGAAAGATTTGGACCTTGCACAGGCCAACGCGACAGACCAGCTGAAAAAAGCGAAAGCTGAAGCTCAGGTAATCATTGAACAGGCTAACAAGCGCCGTTCTCAGATCCTGGACGAAGCCAAAGCTGAAGCAGAACAGGAACGTACTAAGATCGTGACACAGGCTCAGGCTGAAATTGAAGCTGAGCGTAAACGTGCTCGTGAAGAACTGCGTAAGCAGGTTGCGATTCTGGCTGTTGCTGGCGCCGAGAAGATCATCGAACGTTCCGTGGATGAAGCTGCTAACAGCGACATCGTGGACAAACTTGTCGCTGAACTGTAAGGAGGGAGGGGCTGATGTCTGAATTTGTTACGGTAGCTCGCCCCTACGCCAAAGCAGCTTTTGACTTTGCTGTCGAACACCAAAATGTCGATCGCTGGCAGAATATGCTGGCGTTTGCCGCTGAGGTGACGAAAAACGAACAAATGGCCGAGTTGCTTTCCGGTGCGTTAGCGCCTGAAACCCTCGCCGCGTCGTTTATCGCCGTGTGCGGAGAGCAACTGGATGCCAACGGCCAGAACCTGATTAAGGTGATGGCAGAAAATGGTCGTCTCCGTGTGCTCCCGGATGTTCTCGAGCAGTTTGAGCACTTACGTGCCCTTAGTGAAGCAACTGCAGAAGTCGAAGTGACTTCCGCGACTGAACTGAGTGACGAACAGCTTGCGAAAATCACCGCCGCGATGGAAAAACGTCTGTCACGCAAAGTTAAGCTGAATTGCAAAATCGATAAGTCTGTAATGGCAGGCGTAATCATCCGCTCGGGTGATATGGTCATTGATGGCAGCGTACGCGGCCGTCTTGAGCGCCTTGCAGACGTCTTGCAGTCTTAAGGGGACTGGAGCATGCAACTGAATTCCACCGAAATCAGCGAACTGATCAAGCAGCGCATTGCTCAGTTCAATGTTGTGAGTGAAGCTCACAACGAAGGTACTATTGTTTCTGTAAGTGACGGTGTTATCCGCATCCACGGCCTGGCCGATTGTATGCAGGGTGAGATGATTTCCCTGCCGGGTAACCGTTACGCTATCGCACTGAACCTGGAGCGCGACTCCGTAGGTGCAGTTGTGATGGGTCCATACGCTGACCTCGCCGAAGGCATGAAGGTTAAGTGTACTGGCCGTATTCTGGAAGTGCCGGTTGGCCGTGGCCTGCTGGGTCGCGTTGTTAACACCCTGGGTGCGCCAATCGACGGTAAAGGTCCGGTTGAGCACGATGGCTTCTCCCCAATCGAAGTTATCGCACCAGGCGTTATCGACCGTCAGTCCGTTGATCAGCCAGTGCAGACTGGTTATAAGTCCGTTGACGCCATGATCCCAATCGGTCGTGGTCAGCGTGAACTGATCATCGGTGACCGTCAGACCGGTAAAACCGCGATGGCAATCGACGCCATCATCAACCAGCGTGACTCCGGTATCAAATGTGTGTACGTGGCTATCGGCCAGAAAGCGTCCACCATTTCTAACGTGGTTCGTAAACTGGAAGAGCACGGCGCACTGTCTAACACCATCGTTGTGGTAGCAACCGCGTCTGAATCTGCTGCACTGCAATACCTGGCGCCATACGCCGGTTGCGCAATGGGCGAATACTTCCGTGACCGCGGTGAAGATGCGCTGATCGTATACGATGACCTGTCTAAACAGGCTGTTGCTTATCGTCAGGTTTCCCTGCTGCTCCGTCGTCCACCAGGACGTGAAGCATTCCCGGGCGACGTATTCTACCTCCACTCTCGTCTGCTGGAGCGTGCTTCCCGCGTTAACGCGGAATACGTCGAGAACTTCACCAAAGGTGAAGTGAAGGGCAAAACAGGTTCTCTGACCGCGCTGCCGATCATTGAAACCCAGGCGGGTGACGTTTCTGCGTTCGTTCCGACCAACGTAATCTCCATTACCGATGGTCAGATCTTCCTGGAAACCAACCTGTTTAACTCCGGTATTCGTCCGGCGGTTAACCCGGGTATCTCCGTATCCCGTGTTGGTGGTGCTGCTCAGACCAAGATCATCAAGAAACTGTCCGGTGGTATCCGTACCGCGCTGGCACAGTATCGTGAACTGGCTGCGTTCTCTCAGTTCGCATCCGATCTGGACGAAGCAACCCGTAAACAGCTGAGCCATGGTCAGAAAGTGACCGAGCTGCTGAAGCAGAAACAGTACGCTCCAATGTCTGTTGCTCAGCAGGGCCTGGTACTGTTCGCGGCTGAACGCGGTTACCTCGAAGATGTGGAACTGGCGAAAATCGGTAGCTTTGAAGCCGCTCTGCTGGCTTACGTCGACCGTGATCACGCTCCGCTGATGCAAGAGATCAACCAGACCGGTGGCTACAACGACGAAATCGAAGGCAAGCTGAAAGCTATCCTCGATTCCTTCAAAGCAACCCAATCCTGGTAATCGTCCGGCGGCTTGTCTCAGGGCAAGCCGCCTGGCATTGAGGAGAAGCTCATGGCCGGCGCAAAAGAGATACGTAGTAAGATCGCAAGCGTCCAGAACACGCAAAAGATCACTAAAGCGATGGAGATGGTCGCCGCTTCCAAAATGCGTAAATCGCAGGATCGCATGGCGGCCAGCCGTCCTTATGCAGAGACCATGCGCAAAGTGATTGGTCACCTTGCAAACGGTAATCTGGAATATAAGCACCCTTACCTGGAAGAACGCGACGTTAAGCGCGTGGGCTACCTGGTGGTGTCGACTGACCGTGGTCTGTGTGGCGGTTTGAACATTAACCTGTTCAAAAAACTGCTGGCGGATATGAAAGGCTGGTCTGATAAAGGCGTTCAGTGCGATCTGGCACTGATTGGCTCTAAAGGCGTCTCTTTCTTTAACTCCGTTGGTGGCAACATTGTCGCTCAGGTGACCGGTATGGGTGATAACCCGTCCCTGTCCGAACTGATCGGCCCGGTTAAAGTGATGTTGCAGGCCTACGATGAAGGCCGTCTGGACAGACTGTACGTTGTCAGCAACAAATTCATTAACACCATGTCTCAGGTTCCAACGCTCACTCAGATGCTGCCGTTACCGGCATCAGAAGATGACGAGCTGAAGCAGAAAGCCTGGGATTACCTGTATGAACCCGATCCGAAACCGCTGCTGGATACCCTGCTGCGTCGTTACGTTGAATCTCAGGTTTATCAGGGCGTTGTAGAAAACCTGGCCAGCGAGCAGGCCGCACGAATGGTGGCGATGAAAGCCGCGACCGATAATGGCGGCAGCCTGATTAAAGAGCTGCAGTTGGTTTACAACAAAGCTCGTCAGGCCAGCATTACTCAGGAACTCACCGAGATCGTCTCGGGGGCCGCCGCGGTTTAACCAGGTTTACGAATTACGTAGAGGATTCAAGATGGCTACTGGAAAGATTGTCCAGGTAATCGGCGCCGTGGTGGACGTCGAGTTCCCTCAGGACGCCGTACCACGCGTGTACGACGCGCTTGAGGTACAGAATGGTAACGAGAGCCTGGTGCTGGAAGTTCAGCAGCAGCTCGGCGGCGGTATCGTGCGTACCATCGCGATGGGTTCTTCCGACGGTCTGCGTCGTGGTCTGGAAGTTAAAGACCTTGAGCACCCGATCGAAGTCCCGGTAGGTAAAGCAACACTGGGTCGTATCATGAACGTATTGGGTCAGCCAATCGACATGAAAGGCGACATCGGTGAAGAAGAGCGTTGGGCTATCCACCGCGCGGCACCTTCCTACGAAGAGCTGTCCAGCTCTCAGGAACTGCTGGAAACCGGCATCAAAGTTATCGACCTGATGTGTCCGTTTGCGAAGGGCGGTAAAGTTGGTCTGTTCGGTGGTGCGGGTGTAGGTAAAACCGTAAACATGATGGAGCTGATCCGTAACATCGCGATCGAGCACTCCGGTTACTCCGTGTTTGCGGGCGTAGGTGAACGTACTCGTGAGGGTAACGACTTCTACCACGAAATGACCGACTCCAACGTTCTGGACAAAGTATCCCTGGTTTACGGCCAGATGAACGAGCCACCAGGAAACCGTCTGCGCGTTGCGCTGACTGGTCTGACGATGGCTGAGAAATTCCGTGACGAAGGCCGTGACGTTCTGCTGTTCGTTGATAACATCTATCGTTACACCCTGGCCGGTACCGAAGTATCTGCACTGCTGGGTCGTATGCCTTCAGCGGTAGGTTATCAGCCTACGCTTGCGGAAGAGATGGGTGTTCTTCAGGAACGTATCACTTCTACCAAAACCGGTTCTATCACCTCCGTTCAGGCGGTATACGTACCTGCGGATGACTTGACTGACCCATCTCCAGCAACCACCTTTGCGCACTTAGACGCAACCGTGGTACTGAGCCGTCAGATCGCGTCTCTGGGTATCTACCCGGCCGTTGACCCGCTGGACTCCACCAGCCGTCAGCTGGATCCACTGGTTGTTGGTCAGGAACACTACGACACCGCGCGTGGCGTACAGTCCCTGCTGCAGCGTTACCAGGAACTGAAAGACATCATCGCCATCCTGGGTATGGATGAACTGTCTGAAGAAGACAAACTGGTGGTAGCACGTGCGCGTAAGATCCAGCGCTTCCTGTCCCAGCCGTTCTTCGTTGCTGAAGTATTCACCGGTTCTCCGGGTAAATACGTTTCCCTGAAAGACACCATCCGTGGCTTTAAAGGCATCATGGAAGGCGAATACGATCACCTGCCAGAGCAGGCGTTCTACATGGTTGGTTCCATCGAAGAAGCCGTGGAAAAAGCCAAAAAACTTTAACGCCTTAATCGGAGGGTGATATGGCAATGACTTACCACCTGGACGTCGTCAGCGCAGAGCAACAAATGTTCTCTGGTCTGGTCGAGAAAATCCAGGTAACGGGCAGTGAAGGTGAACTGGGTATTTTCCCGGGTCACGCACCGCTGCTCACCGCCATTAAGCCTGGTATGATCCGCATCGTTAAACAGTTCGGTCACGAAGAGTTTATCTATCTGTCCGGCGGCATTCTTGAAGTGCAGCCTGGCAGTGTGACCGTTCTGGCCGATACCGCTATTCGTGGCCAGGATCTCGACGAAGCGCGAGCCCTGGAATCGAAGCGTAAGGCTGAAGAGCACATTAGCAGCTCTCATGGTGACGTGGATTACGCTCAGGCGTCTGCGGAGCTGGCCAAAGCGATCGCGAAACTGCGCGTTATCGAGTTGACCAAAAAAGCGATGTAACACCGGCTTGAAAAGCACAAAAGCCAGTCTGGATACCAGACTGGCTTTTTTTTTCATCCTTAATTCATGATGAAAAAGATGTAGAATTTTAGGCATCAAACGTTTTTACTTCTCACTCAAACTACCGTCAGGATGCGTATGTCAAACAGTGCGATGAGCGTGGTGATCCTTGCCGCTGGCAAAGGTACCCGCATGTATTCCGATCTGCCTAAAGTGCTCCACACGCTGGCAGGAAAGCCAATGGTGCAGCATGTCATTGATGCAGCGAATGAACTGGGTGCCCGTCAGGTTCACCTGGTCTACGGCCACGGCGGCGATCTGCTTAAAAAGACGCTGAGCGATGACGCGCTCAACTGGGTGCTTCAGGCTGAACAGCTGGGTACCGGTCATGCGATGCAGCAGGCTGCGCCGTTCTTTGCCGATGACGAAGATATTCTGATGCTCTACGGTGATGTTCCGCTGATCTCCGTTGAAACGCTGACTCGCCTGCGTGCAGCCAAGCCGCAGGGCGGCATCGGTTTATTGACCGTTGTGCTGGACGATCCAACGGGCTATGGCCGTATCACGCGTGAAAACGGCAACGTAACGGGTATCGTTGAACATAAAGATGCCAGTGATGAACAGCGCAAGATTCAGGAGATCAACACCGGCATCCTGATTGCCAATGGCGCGGACATGAAGCGCTGGCTCTCTCAGCTCGACAACAATAACGCGCAAGGTGAGTACTACATCACCGACATCATTGCGATGGCGTATCACGAAGGGCGTGAGATCGCCGCCGTTCATCCGGCGCGCATCAGCGAAACGGACGGCGTGAATAACCGCCTGCAGCTTTCCCGTCTTGAGCGTATTTATCAGTCCGAGCAGGCCGAAAAACTGCTGCTCGCGGGCGTGATGCTGCGCGATCCGGCGCGTTTCGATTTGCGCGGCACCGTGTCTCACGGGCGCGACGTTGAGATCGATACTAACGTTATCCTGGAAGGTAACGTCACGCTGGGTAACCGCGTCAAAATCGGCGCTGGCTGCGTGATTAAAAACAGCGCCATCGGCGACGACTGCGAAATCAGCCCGTACAGCGTGGTGGAAGATGCTCATCTTGAAGCAGCGTGTACCATCGGCCCGTTTGCGCGTCTGCGCCCGGGCGCTGAGCTGCTGGAAGGCGCGCACGTGGGCAACTTCGTGGAAATGAAAAAAGCGCGTCTGGGTAAAGGCTCGAAAGCCGGTCATTTGACCTATCTGGGCGACGCGGAGATTGGCGATAACGTGAATATTGGTGCAGGAACCATTACCTGTAACTATGACGGCGCCAATAAGTTTAAAACCATCATCGGCAATGACGTGTTCGTGGGCTCGGACACGCAGCTGGTGGCACCGGTTACCGTGGGTGACGGCGTGACCATTGCCGCCGGCACGACCGTCACGCGCGACGTAGCGGATAACGAGCTGGTGTTAAGCCGCGTGCCGCAGGTACACAAGCAGGGCTGGAAACGCCCGGTGAAGAAAAAGTAACAACAAGGCGGGTGGCGCTACGCTTACCCGCCCTACGATTGAGTAGGCCTGATAAGGCGTAGCCGTCATCAGGCAAACCCGGGAGAGGAGATAAATATATATCTCCCCCCACAAGCAGTACCCATAAAAATAACCCCACTCTCTACAAGGCTCGGGGCGCCCGGAAAGGGTAAATACAGGTCAGCGACAACGCAGGCATAATGCCTAAATTCGGAATCTAAAATATGTGTGGAATTGTTGGCGCAGTTGCGCAGCGTGATATTGCTGAAATCCTTCTCGAAGGTTTACGTCGTCTGGAATACCGTGGTTACGACTCTGCCGGTCTGGCTGTCGTGGATGCAGAAGGGCATATGACCCGTCTGCGTCGTCTCGGTAAAGTGCAGATGCTGGCCCAGGCCGCAGAAGAACACCCGCTGCACGGGGGTACCGGTATTGCGCACACCCGCTGGGCGACGCACGGCGAACCGTCTGAAGGTAACGCGCACCCGCATGTGTCTGAACACATCGTGGTGGTGCATAACGGCATTATCGAAAACCACGAACCGCTGCGCGAAGAACTGAAAGCGCGCGGCTATACCTTCGTCTCTGAAACCGACACCGAAGTGATTGCTCACCTGGTGCACTGGGAGCTGGCAAAGGGCGGTACGCTGCGTGATGCGGTGCTGCGCGCTATCCCTCAGCTGCGCGGTGCGTATGGTACGGTGATCATGGACTCCCGCGATCCATCTACCCTGCTGGCCGCGCGTTCCGGTAGCCCGATGGTTATCGGTCTGGGCATGGGTGAAAACTTTATCGCCTCCGATCAGCTGGCGCTCCTGCCAGTCACCCGTCGCTTTATCTTCCTGGAAGAGGGCGATATCGCGGAAGTGACGCGCCGCAGCGTGACCGTCTTCGACACCAAAGGCGAGCAGGTGAAGCGTCAGGAGATCGAATCTAACCTGCAGTACGACGCGGGCGACAAAGGCGCTTACCGTCACTACATGCAGAAAGAGATCTACGAGCAGCCGAACGCTATCAAAAACACTCTGACCGGGCGCATCAGCCACGGCGAGGTGGATCTGAGCGAGCTGGGGGCAAACGCCAACGAACTGCTCGGCAAGGTTGAACATATTCAGATCGTAGCCTGCGGTACCTCTTATAACTCTGGTATGGTCTCTCGCTACTGGTTTGAATCCCTGGCGGGCGTGCCGTGCGACGTGGAAATCGCGTCTGAGTTCCGCTATCGCAAGTCTGCGGTGCGTCGTAACAGCCTGATGATCACCCTTTCCCAGTCCGGCGAAACGGCGGATACGCTGGCAGCGCTGCGTCTGTCTAAGGAATTGGGTTATCTGGGCTCGCTGGCCATCTGTAACGTCCCGGGCTCATCCCTGGTGCGTGAGTCCGATCTGGCGCTGATGACCAAAGCGGGCACCGAAATCGGCGTGGCCTCCACCAAAGCGTTTACCACTCAGCTGACCGTTCTGCTGATGCTGGTGGCGAAGCTGGCGCGTCTGAAAGGCGAAGATGCTTCCGTTGAGCACGACATCGTTCACGGTCTCCAGGCGCTGCCGAGCCGTATTGAGCAGATGCTGTCTCAGGACAAACGCATTGAGGCGCTGGCGGAAGATTTCTCTGACAAACATCACGCCCTGTTCCTGGGTCGTGGCGATCAGTACCCGATTGCGCTGGAAGGCGCACTGAAGCTGAAAGAGATCTCCTACATCCACGCGGAAGCCTACGCGGCAGGCGAGCTCAAGCATGGCCCGCTGGCGCTGATTGACGCGGATATGCCGGTCATTGTTGTCGCACCGAACAACGAACTGCTGGAAAAACTGAAGTCTAATATCGAAGAGGTACGCGCCCGCGGCGGCGTGCTGTACGTCTTCGCTGATAAAGATGCCGGTTTCGCCAGCAGCGACAACATGCACATCATTGAGATGCCGCATGTGGAAGAGGTGATTGCACCGATCTTCTACACCGTTCCGCTGCAGCTGCTGGCTTACCACGTGGCGCTGATCAAAGGCACCGACGTTGACCAGCCGCGTAACCTGGCGAAATCGGTCACCGTAGAATAATCCCTTCTGTTAATGGCTACACGACGTGTAGCCATTTTTTCCTTACTTTTTCTCATCAGCTTTCTCTTTGCTATCAATCATCTTATTCTGACGCATTTCGTTACTTTATTGTGTGAATAATGAACGAGATTGCTTCCAGGCATTAGTATTTTCTATTTTGATCACTAAACGATCAGCTTTTATTAACGGAATCCTAAAAATGGTTTGTTTATAAAAGATGTGTCCTTTTTATGTGTATACTGAATAGGAATTTTAATGATAAAGCAAAAATAATATTATATTTGTTTTTCTCTATTATTATTCCAGCTATGGTTCGTCATTATTCCATTAATTTAAACTCCCCCCTTGAAGATCATTCTTCCCGAAGAATATTATTTCATCGCATTTGGGATGGCGTTGTCTTTATGATAAACGCAATATTGATTTAATTAATGGAGTTATCATGAAAAATAATGGAATTACGGTGGCGATTGCACTCGCATCGGCGTTAATGGCAGGACAATCATTTGCTGCGGATGGTACGGTTCATTTCCGCGGAGAGGTTATTGATTCAACGTGTGAAGTGACGCCTGATACCGCCGATCAGACGGTGAATATCGGCCGCGTTGCCAAAACGACGTTCTCCGGCATTGACTCAACGGCGTCAGTAAAAGATTTCCATATTAAACTGGAGAAATGCCCTGCAACCTATACTCAGGCAGCAGTTCGTTTTGACGGAACAGAAGATAAAGACACCATCGGCAAAGGATATTTGTCTATTGGCACGCCTGTTAACGGTGAAGCGGATACTGACGGTATTTACACCGGCGAAGGTGAAGCCGTTACGGCTACCGGCGTTGCAATCAAGCTCTTCAACCTGAACGATGATACGGCGATCCCGCTGTATAACAATTCAAATTATGTTGCTATCACCGACGGCAAAGCGGACATGGGCTTCAAAGCGAAGTTTGTGCAGACGCTGGCTACGGTTACGCCGGGTACAGCGAACGCGGATTCCCAGTTCACCATTGAATACCTGAAATAATCTTCAGCTGTTCGCCAGGAGCCTGTTTTATCCTTTTTGCAGGCTCCTCCACAGGATGTGAGGATAACTGATGTATTTACGGCGTTTGTTGACTCTGTTCATCATGCTCTCTTTTTCATTTTTAACACCCTTGTCGACGGCTGGCGTCATTATTGGCGGAACCCGCGTTGTTTATAGTAGCGATAAATCCGATGCGACAATTAGCATAAAAAATAACGAAGCGACTACGCCTTATCTCATACAGACGTGGGTCGATCCTTTTAAAGGCGATACTGCGTCGAATAAACCTCCTTTTACCGTTATTCCGCCGGTTTCAAGGCTGGAGGCCGGGCAGGAGAAAGTATTGCGCATCATGAAAGTGAAGGGCGAACTGCCTCACGATCGGGAATCGCTGTTCTGGCTCAACATCAAAAATATTCCGCCGTCCAGTTCAAACCCCAATTCGCTCGAAATTGCGATTAAGACGCGGATAAAACTTTTTTGGCGTCCGGCGACCCTGAATATCACGCCTGAACGGGCTGCGGCGAAGGTTAAATGGCGTGTTCAAAACCGGCAGCTCGTGATTGAAAATCCGAGCCCGCTACATATTAACGTTATGAATGTCACCGTCGATAAAAAAGACGTTCCCTTAAACATCATTCCCCCTTTTGACACCGTGCGTTTGCCGCTTCCGGAAGGGATTAACGGCCACGCGCTGGTCTGGCGTTTCGTTAACGATTTTGGGGCAATCAGTCAGGAAATTCACGTCACGCTGTAAACATAGGGATGTTTGATATGGGGTGTTTCCGTTTTTTCATTGCGCTGGCCTCGGGGGTATCTCTCGGCTTTTCAGGCGTGACGCTGGCAAAAGATATCTTTAACCCTGCGCTTCTTGAAATTGACCATCCGGTGGATGTTGATATCCACCAGTTTAACCGCGCCAATACGTTACCTGCGGGCTCTTATAAGGTTGATATTCATGTTAACGATGAGTTTATCGATAGCCGGGAGGTCACCTTTATTGAAGATAAGGCTGGCGATAGGCTGCATCCCTGTTTTAAGCACGTCAGGACGGTGCTTGCGGAGCTCGGGGCTAAGGTGGCGGCGATCGGTTCGCTGGATCGCCTGGACGAAAACGCCTGTGTGGACCCTACCCCGCTGATCCCTGGCGCCACATGGACGTTCGATACCGATAAGCTGCTGCTCAACGTCACGCTGCCGCAGATTTACATTGATACCACCGCCCGCGGCACCATCAATCCTGCCCGCTGGGATGAAGGTATTAATGCGTTGATGATGAACTATGACTTTTCCGGCTCCAGCACGTTGCAGTCTGATGATGACGACAATAGCGATTTCTACTATCTGAACCTGCGAAACGGGGCGAACATTGGCGCGTGGCGTTTACGCAATTACAGCACGCTAAACATCATTGACGGTCATTCGGATTACCATTCCATCAGCACCTATGTGCAGCGAAACCTCGCGACGTTACGCAGCCAGATCATGCTGGGTGATACCTGGACCGCGAGCGATGTCTTCGACAGTACCCAGGTGCGCGGCGTGCGCCTGTATACAGATGATGAAATGCTTCCTTCCAGCCTGACGGGCTTTGCGCCGGTCGTTCGGGGCGTAGCGAAAAGCAATGCGACGGTGATTATTCGGCAGAACGGCTACATCATTTACCAATCTGCCGTGCCGCAGGGACCGTTTGCGCTAAAAGATTTAAACACCACCAGCTCCGGCGGCGACCTGGACGTGACCATCAAAGAAGAAGACGGCAGTGAGCAACACTTCACGCAGCCCTACGCCTCGCTGGCCATCCTCAAGCGTGAAGATCAGACCGACGTCGATATCAGCGCGGGTGAACTGCGCGATCAAAGCGAATTCCAGCCCAACGTTTTTCAGGCGCAGATTCTGCACGGCTTTCCTGCCGGGATAACGGTTTACGGTGGCGTGCAGGCCGCGGAAGCGTATCGCTCGGCAGCGGTGGGGGTCGGCAAAGATATGGGGGCAGTTGGCGCGTTTTCCGTCGATATCACCCAGGCACGCGCGCAGTTTACGGACGAGGACTCAGAGGAGTCCGGCCAGTCCTGGCGTTTTCTCTATTCGAAACGGTTTGATGAGACGGATACCACGCTGAGGCTGGTGGGGTATCGCTACTCAACACAGGGCTACTACACCCTCAATGAATGGGCGTCACGCCAGAACAGTCAGCGCGATTTCTGGGTAACGGGCAACCGACGCAGCCGGCTTGAAGGGACCTGGACGCAGAATTTCGGCGATGGCATGGGGAACATTTATCTCACGCTGAGCCGCCAGCAGTACTGGAAAACCGACGAAGTTGAACGCCTGGTTCAGCTTGGCTACAGCAATGTCTGGCGGTCGCTTTCCTGGAACCTCTCCTGGAACTACAGCGATTCCATCACCACGGCGCAGAGCGCGGAGTATACAGATAGCGACGATCGAGAAAGCGAACAGGTTTTTATGCTGTCGTTCTCCGTGCCGCTGTCAGCATTGCTGCCGGACAGCTATGTGAGCTACGGCCTCACGCAGAATAACAGCGGAAAAGGAATGCACCAGCTTGGCCTGAACGGTACGGCGCTTGATAACCGTAATCTCTCCTGGAACCTCCAGCAGTCCTGGGATGCGGATGACAGTGTATACAGCAGCAGCGCGGGGGTGGGATATGACGGAACCTATGGTTCGGTTAACGGCAGCTATGACTACAACCAGGACAGCCAGCGGCTCAACTACGGCGCGCGCGGTGGGATCCTGCTGCATGGCGATGGAGTGACGTTCTCGCAGGAGATGGGCGAAACCGTGGCGCTGATTAAAGCACCCGGTGCAGCCGGTCTGGCAATGGAAAACGGCACCGGTACGGCAACCGACTGGCGAGGCTACACCGTTCAAACGCAGCTTAACGCTTACGATGAAAACCGTGTGGAAATTGAGAGCGGCTATTTTGAAAAAGCGAACGTCGAGCTGGAGAACAGCGTGCTTAACGTCATCCCCACGCGAGGTGCGGTGGTGCGGGCGGAATTTATCACCCACGTTGGCTATCGCGTGCTCTTTGAGGTCACACAGGCCAACGGCAAACCGGTTCCCTTTGGCGCAGTGGCGTCTGCCGAACTGGCGACGGGCAGCGTGTCGGGCATTACCGGCGAGAATGGCGAACTGTATCTTTCGGGCATGCCGGAAGAGGGAACGTTCACGCTGAAGTGGGGGAGTGAAAAGACAAAACCTTGCAAGGTCCATTATCAGTTCCCCAAACCAACGGGTGTTGAACTGGTTCAAACAGCGGTCGTGTGCCAATAGGGAAATGAGATGAAACGACGTATCACTTTTATAGCAGTCGCCATGCTGCTTTTTACCCCTTTTTCCCACGCTGCGACGACAGAAGGCGGGGTGTGTTTCGCCATCGGCGGCACCTATATTTTCAATCTGAATCTTAACGGGGCAGAAATACCGGCAGATAAAAACCAGGCGGGAACCGAGGTGCGCGATCTGACGACCCTGCAATCGCCTTCCCAGTATAAACTGGGATGTAACTGCCTGACCCATTTCACCACCACGTTTCGTAGCGTCTACTTCACCGCGCGTTCGCCCTTAAGCGTTAATACCGTTAAAAATGGATATACCTACTACAGGTTGAACGATCACCTCAGTATTGCGTCCTCTATTCACGTGCTGGGACGTGACTATCTCGCCGTTCCCTTTGAGGCGGAGCCCAATCGGGTGACGTCCGGTATCTACTGTTATACCTCCAGTGTAGAGGGCTCAGAGGCAACGCTTGATACCGGCTCTCAGGTAAAAATATCGTTTTTGATCGACAAGCCCTTTATTGGAAAAATTACCGTTCCGGGTACGACGATTGCCACGCTCTATGGCGGTATCGATGAAGCATCCTCTCTGGCAAGTACCGAGAAGCTCGCCGAAATAAAAATTGCCGGAGACATCGTGGTACCGCAAAACTGCGAGATTGCGCCGGGTCAGTCGCTGGAAATTGATTTTGGAAAAATTCCCGCCAGCGCGTTTTCAGCCACCAAAGGCGAGGCGGTCGGTAGCCGCAAAATCCGCAAGATGATACAGGTGAAATGTACCGGCATGCTGGATGAGAACATCGTCCGATCCGCTTTCCATGCCGATCCCGTTGACGCTGACGCCACGATGATGAAAGTGAACGGCAATGATGATGTAGGGATCGTTATTTATGATAAATGGGACCGCGTCGTCAACGTCAATGGGGGGAGCATGGAGATGGATATGGGAGCCAACCAGGGGGGCGCCGAAGTTAACTCACTCACCTTCTCTGCTGCCCCGGCCAGCGCGACGGGGAGTATTCCGAAGCCCGGCGCCTTTGAAGCCTGGGCAACCGTGACCTTCGAAATTCAAAATTAATAACAACGGCTGTTTATGACAGCCGTTGTCATATTCACATCTTTGAACCAGGCTTAACGTATCTCAGTGTGACATTATCATGACAGGGATATGATTTTATTTGTATTAAAATCATTACCTTAACTCAAACACGTTGATTGTCATAAAACTGTCATATTTCGTACATTTATCTGTCACCTGTTTGTCCTATTTTGCTCATCGTAGCCACTTAAACAATGATTTACGAAATCCTTGCAGGAGACATTATGAAAGTTATGCGTACCACTGTCGCAACTGTTGTCGCCGCGACCTTATCTCTGAGCGCTTTCTCTGCTTTTGCAGCAGCAAGCCTGACTGGCGCTGGTGCAACCTTCCCTGCGCCGGTGTATGCCAAATGGGCGGATACCTACCAGAAAGAAACCGGTAACAAGGTGAACTATCAGGGTATCGGCTCCTCCGGTGGCGTAAAACAAATTACCGCGAATACCGTTGATTTCGGCGCATCCGACGCTCCGCTGTCTGATGAAAAACTGAATCAGGAAGGCCTGTTCCAGTTCCCGACCGTGATCGGCGGCGTTGTGCTGGCCGTTAACATCCCTGGCCTGAAATCAGGCGAGCTGGTGCTGGACGGCAAAACCCTGGGCGACATCTACCTGGGCAAAATCAAAAAATGGGATGACGAAGCCATCACTAAGCTGAACCCGGGCGTTAAGCTGCCTTCGCAGAACATCGCTGTGGTTCGCCGTGCTGACGGCTCTGGTACCTCCTTCGTGTTCACCAGCTACCTGGCAAAAGTGAACGAAGAGTGGAAATCGAAAGTCGGCTCCGGCTCTACCGTTAACTGGCCAACCGGTCTGGGCGGTAAAGGTAACGACGGCATCGCTGCCTTCGTACAGCGTCTGCCTGGCTCTATCGGTTACGTAGAATACGCTTACGCGAAGCAGAACAACCTGGCTTACACCAAACTGGTTTCTGCTGACGGCAAACCGGTTAGCCCAACTGAAGAGAACTTCGCTAACGCAGCGAAAGGCGCTGACTGGAGCAAATCCTTCGCACAGGATCTGACTAACCAGAAAGGCGACAACGCGTGGCCAATCACTTCTACAACGTTCATTCTGATTCACAAAGATCAGAAGAAACCAGAGCAAGGTACTGAAGTGCTGAAGTTCTTTGACTGGGCATACAAAAACGGCGGCAAACAGGCTAACGACCTGGATTACGCCAGCCTGCCAGACAGCGTGGTTGAGCAGATTCGTGCTGCATGGAAAACCAACGTGAAAGACAGCAGCGGTAAAGCATTGTATTAATTTAGCATTCTGACGAAAATGGCGGGTGGCGCTTGCGCTTACCCGCCGATTTCGTAAACGCGTTTAACAGAAGAGTGATTTATGGCTGCAACCAAGCCTGCATTTAACCCTCCGGGTAAAAAAGGTGACATGATTTTCGGCGCGCTGGTCAAACTGGCTGCGCTGATTGTGCTATTGCTGCTGGGCGGCATTATCGTGTCTCTGATTTTCTCCTCCTGGCCGAGCATTCAGAAATTCGGTTTCTCCTTCCTGTGGACCAAAGAGTGGGACGCGCCGAACGATATCTACGGTGCGCTGGTGCCGATTTACGGTACGCTGGTGACCTCGTTCATCGCCCTGCTGATTGCTGTTCCGGTAAGTTTCGGTATCGCGCTGTTCCTGACGGAACTGGCGCCGGGCTGGCTGCGTCGCCCGCTGGGTATTGCCATCGAACTGCTGGCGGCCATCCCAAGTATCGTATACGGCATGTGGGGCCTGTTTATCTTTGCGCCGCTGTTTGCCACGTACTTCCAGGAGCCGGTAGGTAATGTTCTCTCCGCTGTTCCGTTTGTGGGAGCCCTGTTCTCTGGCCCGGCATTCGGTATCGGTATTCTGGCGGCAGGTGTGATCCTCGCCATCATGATTATTCCGTACATTGCGGCGGTAATGCGCGATGTCTTCGAACAAACCCCGGTGATGATGAAAGAGTCGGCCTACGGCATCGGCTGTACCACCTGGGAAGTTATCTGGCGCATTGTCCTTCCGTTCACCAAAAATGGGGTGATCGGCGGCGTAATGCTGGGCTTAGGTCGCGCGCTGGGTGAAACTATGGCGGTCACCTTTATCATCGGTAACACCTACCAGCTCGACAGCGCTTCACTCTATATGCCGGGTAACAGTATTACCTCCGCGCTGGCAAACGAATTTGCCGAAGCGGAATCCGGGCTTCACGTCGCAGCGCTGATGGAACTGGGTCTGATTCTGTTCGTTATCACCTTCATTGTTCTGGCGATTTCCAAGCTGATGATCCTGCGTCTCGCGAAAAATGAGGGGGCACGCTGATGGCAACTCTCGAAATGCAAAGCACCGCTCAGCTTGCCGAATCCCGCCGCAAAATGCAGGCGAAGCGTCGTTTTAAAAACCGCATTGCGCTGACGCTTTCCATGGCAACGATGGCATTCGGCCTGTTCTGGCTGATCTGGATCCTGATGTCCACCATCACCCGTGGTATTGATGGAATGTCTCTGGCGCTGTTCACCGAGATGACGCCGCCGCCAAATACGGCGGGTGGTGGTCTGGCGAACGCCCTGGCGGGCAGCGGCCTGCTGATCCTGTGGGCGACCGTTTTCGGTACGCCGCTGGGCATCATGGCCGGCATCTACCTGGCCGAGTACGGGCGTAAATCCTGGCTGGCAGAGGTGATTCGCTTCATTAACGACATCCTGCTTTCCGCTCCGTCGATTGTCGTGGGCCTGTTTGTTTACACCATCGTAGTCGCGCAAATGGAACACTTCTCTGGCTGGGCGGGCGTAATTGCGCTGGCGCTGCTGCAGGTGCCTATCGTCATTCGTACCACCGAAAACATGCTGAAACTGGTGCCGGATAGCCTGCGTGAAGCAGCTTACGCGCTGGGTACGCCGAAATGGAAAATGATTTCTGCGATCACCCTCAAAGCGTCGGTCTCCGGGATCATGACCGGTATCCTGCTGGCTATCGCCCGTATTGCCGGTGAAACGGCACCGCTGCTGTTTACTGCCCTCTCCAACCAGTTCTGGAGCACGGACATGATGCAGCCGATCGCCAACCTGCCGGTGACGATCTTTAAATTTGCGATGAGCCCATTCGCGGAATGGCAGCAGCTGGCCTGGGCCGGGGTGCTGATCATCACCCTTTGCGTACTGTTGCTGAACATTCTGGCGCGCGTCATTTTCGCGAAGAAGAAACACGGTTAATTTTTTACGGCGCGGCAGCTCGCGGCGTCGAATGAGGAAATGAGTCAATGAGTATGGTTGATACTGCCCCGGGTAAGATTCAGGTTCGTGATTTGAACTTCTACTACGGCAAATTCCATGCCCTGAAGAACATCAACCTGGATATCGCGAAGAACCAGGTCACGGCATTCATCGGTCCGTCTGGCTGTGGCAAGTCCACGCTGTTGCGTACCTTTAACAAAATGTATTCGCTCTATCCGGAGCAGCGCGCTGAAGGTGAAATTATCCTGGATGGCGAAAACATTCTGACCCAGGCCCAGGATATCGCCCTGCTGCGTGCCAAAGTGGGGATGGTGTTCCAGAAACCGACGCCGTTCCCGATGTCCATCTATGACAACATCGCGTTTGGCGTTCGCCTGTTTGAGAAGCTCTCCCGTGCGGACATGGACGAGCGCGTGCAGTGGGCATTGACCAAGGCCGCATTATGGAACGAAACCAAAGATAAACTTCATCAGAGCGGGTACTCTCTCTCCGGTGGTCAACAGCAGCGTCTGTGCATTGCGCGCGGTATCGCCATCCGCCCGGAAGTCTTGCTGCTGGATGAACCATGTTCAGCGCTGGACCCGATCTCAACCGGCCGTATTGAAGAGCTGATCACCGAGCTGAAGCAGGATTACACCGTGGTTATCGTGACCCACAACATGCAGCAGGCTGCGCGTTGCTCAGATCACACGGCGTTTATGTACCTGGGCGAGTTGATTGAGTTCAGCGATACGGACGCGCTGTTCACCCGGCCCGCGAAGAAACAAACCGAAGATTATATTACTGGCCGCTACGGTTGATTTGCCTTAGTGCATGTGGAGAAACCATGGACAACCTCAATCTTAATAAACACATTTCAGGCCAGTTCAACGCAGAGCTGGAAAGTATTCGCACGCAGGTGATGACCATGGGTGGCATGGTTGAGCAGCAGCTTTCTGATGCGATTACGGCAATGCATAACCAGGACAGCGAGTTGGCGAAGCGCGTCATCGAAGGCGACCATAACGTCAACATGATGGAAGTGGCGATCGACGAAGCCTGCGTGCGTATTATCGCCAAGCGTCAGCCGACCGCGAGCGACCTGCGTCTGGTAATGGCGATCATTAAAACCATCGCCGAGCTGGAACGTATTGGTGACGTGGCGGATAAAATCTGCCGCACCGCGCTGGAGAAGTTTTCCCAGCAGCATCAGCCGCTGCTGGTGAGCCTGGAGTCGCTGGGCCGCCACACCGTGCAGATGCTGCACGACGTGCTGGATGCCTTTGCGCGTATGGATCTGGATGAAGCGGTGCGTATCTACCGTGAAGACAAGAAAGTCGACCAGGAGTATGAAGGCATTGTGCGTCAGCTGATGACCTACATGATGGAAGATTCCCGTACCATCCCAAGCGTGCTGACGGCCCTGTTCTGCGCGCGCTCAATCGAGCGTATCGGCGACCGCTGCCAGAACATTTGCGAATATATTTTCTACTTCGTGAAGGGTCAGGACTTCCGTCACGTGGGCGGCGACGAGCTGGACAAGCTGCTGGCGGGTAAAGATCCGAAAGAGTGATGTTTGTGGCGGGTGGCGTTGGCGCTTACCCGCCCTACGTTAGCTTAACGCGTAATATCCCACCCGCGGGCCTTCCACAACTCTGGCAATTGCGCCAGATCGGTAAAGGTCGTCACTTTTGGATGATCGATCGGCTTGTTGTGCGGATCGGCACAGAAGTAAAACACCTCCATCCCCGCATCAATCCCCGACTGGGCGCCCGCAGGCGAGTCATCCACCAGAATGCAGTTCTCCACGTTGACGTTCATCGCTTTCGCCGCGTGGAACATCAGCGCCGGATCGGGCTTCCAGCGCTGGATATCGTAGCCGCTGAACAGTTTTTCCGGAAAGTGGTGCAGCATTTCAAGCTTGCCCAGTGAATGCTGCATTTTGCTGACCGGACCGTTGGAAACTACGCAGATTGGCACCGTCATCGCATCCAGCAGCGCGTTAGCCCCGGCAATAACGTCCAGTTCTGAGTCAAAGAGGCGTGCGACCTCGGCGCGGTACACTGGTTCCAGCTCCGCTTTCGCCAGATCCACCCCGTGCTCTTCGTTAATGATGTCGATGATCTCGTACAGCTTCACGCCCTTAAAGCGTTTGAACACCTCTTCGAGATCGAGCGTAATGCCAAATTCCTGGAACATGGCGACATACGCGCGGGAACAAATGACCTCACTGTCGACCAGCGTACCGTCACAGTCGAAAAATACCGCTTCAATTCCGGACATGCCCTTCCCTTTTAACAAGTTTAACGTTTACGTACGACAGATTTACGAGACGCAATCGTTGCCGTATAAGCATAATCAATGAAAAAAGTATCCCGTAACCGCCACTATTGTCGCATTTTGGTATAGGATAGCGACGAATTTTCCCTCCTTGTTCGGAAATTGATGATGAGTCAACAACACACAACCCAGACATCTGGTCAGGGTCTGCTTGAGCGCGTATTCAAACTGCGCGAGCACGGCACAACGGCACGCACCGAAGTGATCGCCGGTTTCACCACCTTCCTGACGATGGTCTATATCGTTTTTGTGAACCCGCAAATTCTGGGCGTCGCTGGCATGGACACCAGCGCCGTCTTTGTTACCACCTGTCTGATCGCGGCCCTTGGCAGCATTCTGATGGGCGTTTTCGCTAACCTGCCTGTGGCGCTGGCACCCGCTATGGGCCTGAATGCGTTCTTCGCGTTCGTGGTGGTTCAGGCGATGGGCCTGCCGTGGCAGGTTGGTATGGGCGCTATCTTCTGGGGTGCGGTCGGCCTGCTGCTGCTGACCATCTTCCGCGTCCGCTACTGGATGATTGCCAATATCCCGGTGAGCCTGCGCGTGGGTATCACCAGCGGTATCGGTCTGTTCATCGGCATGATGGGGCTGAAAAACGCCGGTGTGATCGTGGCGAACCCGGAAACGCTGGTGAGCATCGGTAACCTGACCTCGCACAGCGTGCTGCTGGGCGTGCTGGGCTTCTTCATCATCGCGATCCTGGCGTCGCGCAACATCCACGCTGCGGTGCTGGTCTCTATCATCGTGACCACGCTGCTGGGCTGGATGCTGGGTGACGTGCATTACAGCGGTATTGTCTCTGCGCCGCCGAGCGTCTCTACCGTGATTGGTCACGTTGACCTGGCGGGTTCCCTGAACCTGGGCCTGGCGGGCGTGATCTTCTCCTTCATGCTGGTCAACCTGTTTGACTCCTCCGGTACGCTGATTGGCGTGACGGACAAAGCGGGTCTGGCTGACGAGAAAGGCAAATTCCCGCGCATGAAGCAGGCGCTGTATGTGGACAGCATCTCGTCCGTCGCCGGCTCTTTCATCGGCACCTCATCTGTTACCGCTTACATTGAATCCTCTTCCGGCGTGTCCGTGGGTGGCCGTACCGGCCTGACGGCGGTGGTGGTGGGTATCCTGTTCCTGCTGGTGATCTTCCTCTCTCCGCTGGCGGGTATGGTTCCACCGTATGCGGCTGCCGGCGCGCTGATTTACGTGGGCGTGCTGATGACCTCGAGCCTGGCGCGCGTGAAGTGGGAAGATTTAACCGAAGCGGTGCCGGCCTTTATTACCGCCGTGATGATGCCGTTCAGCTTCTCGATCACCGAAGGTATCGCGCTGGGCTTTATCTCTTACTGCGTAATGAAGATCGGTACCGGCCGCTTCCGCGAACTCAGCCCGTGCGTGATTATCGTTGCGCTGCTGTTTGTGTTGAAGATTGTGTTTATTGACGCGCACTAAGGTGCGGTTTGTGGTGTCAGGTGGCGCTTCGCTTACCTGACCTACAGACGAGTGTAGGCCCGTTAAGCGCTAGCGCCACCGGGCTTTTTTATCAGGCTTTAACCCGCTTAATATAATCACCAAACGCGGTCAGCTGGCCAGAGAGATGGTCACGCGTGCTCTGATCCACCACTTCACCCGTCTGCGGGTCGACCTTGTTTTGAATCACACCGCCCATAAATTCCGGCTTGTTCATCACCATCGCATCCAGGAACACCAGGATCTGACGCAGGTGATACTGGCAGCGTGCGCCACCAATCGCGCCCATTGAGCTGGTCTGGATCAGCACCGGTTTGCCAGACAGCGGCTGCTCCGGTAAACGGGATAACCAGTCAATCGCGTTCTTCAGGCCACCCGGCACCGAGTAGTTATACTCCGGCGTGACAATGACCACACCGTCGGCCTGGCGGATCTGCTCGGCTATCGCCTCCACGCTCTGCGGGAACCCCTCTTCCTGCTGGACATCTGCATCATACAGCGGGATATCGCCAATAGATGGCAGGGCGCTAATTTCCATACCTGCCGGGGCCAGCTGCGGCAGCGTGCGGGCAACCATTCCGTTAAATGAACCTTTGCGCAGGCTTCCCAGTAACGTAACTACTTTCAACGTATCAGACATGATTACTCCTGTTTCATCATGATGACCCTGATTGGATCAGCTATGGGTAAATGCTTTTTCTGCCGGTAAACTGGTTAAACGCATCAGGCGTGCGGCGGGCTCGTTGGCGCGCTCGGGCACATCCGGAAGGCTACTCCATCCCTCTTTACTGTCAAATTCCCAAATCTTTAGCCGTTCGATGGCTGGGCTAACTGCAACAGACCATATCAACACATCTTCTGCATCGCTGAGCGCCTCTACAAGCGTAGCTTTAGCGGCACGCAGGCGTCCGGAGCCGGGCAACAATTGCAACAGGCTGGCGTCGTCTGAAGCGCATCCGCAGAGCTTGCGAATACTCTGGCGCAGGGTGATGAGCTGGGCTCTGGCCTCGACGGAGTCGTTCTGGTTGCGTACCCACAGCTTCTCATTACTGGAGAGCGGGTAGTCATCGTGCGGGCTTGCGCCGTGGAAGCTCCGCGTTGCACGCTGAAGCTCCATATCCAGCCCGCAATCCCCTTCGGTGGTCAGCGCCACGCCAATGATATTGCCCGTATAGGCAATGGAAAAACGGGGGAGTTCCGGGTCAGCAAAGACCGGGCGGCCTTCAGGTTGCGTGATGATCTCCGGCAGTTCGCTGGTGCCGTACAGCATAAACAGCAGTTCTGCGAGAAGTGCTCTCGAGGCTAAAAACCGCGTCCTGCGGTGTTCGGGGAGTTTGAGCGCCTCACTGTGACAGGCTGAAGAGAGTCTGGCCGATACGAGACGTCCTTCTGTAAGTATCCCTCTTGCAAAGTGCGTTGCCATTTTTCGCTCCTTGATAATGGTCGTAATCGGTTAAACGGTTACATGATTATCGCTTAACTTGACTCCTGTTTTAATCAGTAAATCGGAGTAAGAGAAGCCTGAAGGCCGAACTTTACATTTTCTTAGGCAAAAATTGGATCGCTGCCACCGTACAACGCCTTGATGGTCTCCCGCAGCCAGAGGATTTTCGGATTATGGCTGTTCCGTTTATGCCAGATCAGCGTGAAGGGAACGGTCAGCTTTTCAGCCTGCGCTTCGTCAATGGGAATAGGAAGCGCGATCAGCTTCCGCTGGTGGAGTTCATTGTAGTGGCGACAGTAGTGGGGAGCCGTGGCGATATAGTTATGACCGGGCTGCGCCGCCATAAACATCGACTGCTCAAAGCCCGGCAAACACATGGCAATGTTTCTCTCCCGCCCCATCTCTTTTAGCACCTCATCCAGCGCCCAGGTGTCGCTCCGTTCCCAGAAGATACTGATATGGGGATAGCGCAGGAAGGTCTCCAGATTCCACTCCTCCTGCAGAGCGGGGTGGTCCTCACGCAAATAGACGTATGGACGGTCGCTAAACAGGATTTCGTAGTCGATAAACCACGGCATCAGCTTCAGCAGTTCACGCGAGCGCGGGTGGGTTTCGCGACCGGTGAAGCCAACGTCCACTTCCCCGCGCGTAATGGCGTCCAGCGAGTCGTAATCCCAGTGACGCACCTTCACCGTCGCCTGCGGATAACGCTGGTTCACCTGCTCAAGCAGGGCGTTAAAGCGGATGAGCATCAGCGGCGTTTCGGCGGCCAGCACAAACGTCAGCCCGCCAGGCGAATCATGGTGAGATTTATCGAGGATCTGGTTGCCGATCTGCATCCAGTCGGCCAAATCCTGCTCCAGGCTGACTGTCAGCGGCGTAGGCAGCAGCCCTAACGGCGTTTTGACAAACAGCGGGTCGTCAAACCAGTCGCGCAGCCTGGCCAGCGATTTACTCACCGCCGACGGCGTCACGTTCATCCGCTTTGCGGCTTTGGTGACGCTGCGCTCCTGCAGCAAAAGCTGCAGGCAAAGCAACAGGTTAAGATCGAGACTGCTGATGGGCTTCTTCATACTGTGCCGCGGGCTGGATGACCATAAGTAAGGTGATGCAGACTATGCTACAGCCAATCAGAATCCCGATCAGCATATTGAGCGCGTTAAGTCCGATGACTGCCGCCAGCCATATCCACAGAGACGAACCGCAGACCTGCGCGATCCCCAGGACCGAGCTTGCCACGCCTGCCCGCAGCGAGAAGGGACCAAGCGCCTGACTCATCGCCACGCCAAAGCCAACCGAGAACCCGGCACAGATGAGCGTAATGCCCGTCAGCATCAGCGCATGCGAGCTGGTGGTTGCCAGAACCACACCTGCGGCGAGAAACAGTACCTGCGAGGTCAGCATCAGCGTGCGCTGGCGGAAGATATTCAGCGCGAAGGGGGTAGAAAATGAGACGGCCATACTGACCATAGCGGTTAATGCCATTACCGTGGAATACTCACCGCGATCGAAACCCATGGTCTCCATCAGCAACACCGGGGAAACGTTTACATACGTCAGGATCACCGCCACGCTTAACGTGGTTACGGCCAGACGGCTGAGGAAGAAGCGATTGAGAAGTTTCTCTGCCGGATGAATGGTCGCGGTATGGCTGGGATTCTGCGAGCCCGGGTGGGTCTCTTTCAGTACGGCGATCGACAGCACAAAGACCAGGGCGCCCATTGCAGCCATGGTCCAGAACAGGCTCTGCCACGGGAATTTCAGCATGATCAGATAGCCTACAACCGGTGCCAGCACCGGAATGATGCAGGTTATCCCGTTCAGCATGGAGAGCACTTTAGCACGGCGCTGGGCGCTTAAGGTGTCGCGCAAAATGGCAAACGCCACCACGTAACAGCCGCCGGCACCAATGCCCTGGATGAACCGTCCTGCCAGGAACAAGGTGCTGTTCTGTGCCTGTGAGCAGAGAAGAGAGGCCAGGGCAAAGATGATGGCTCCGGTAATTGCGACGGGCTGACGGCCAGCCTTATCCGCGATCTTCCCGGCAAAGACCATCGACGACGCCATTCCTGCGAGGTAGGCCGAAAACGCGATATGCAGCTGCGCTTCGCTGGCACCCAGATCGCGGGCGATATGCGGTAATCCCACCAGATACATATCAATACCCGACGGATAAAGCAGAACTAATGCGAAACTACAAAACAGAAAACGCGCCATAAACCCCCCATAAATGCAGGCATGCAGAATAGGGGGTGAAAAGGGTTTAGGCGAGTTGCCATTTGGACAATGGTGATTTCCTGAGAGGAAATCACCATCAATTAGCGGAAACTATTTACCAATACAGAAGCTCGAGAAAATCCTGCCCAACAGATCGTCCGACGTAAACTCCCCGGTGATCTCGCTCAGATTCTGCTGCGCCAGACGCAACTCTTCCGCCAGCAGTTCACCCGCCCACGCACCAATCAGCTGCGCTTTGCCCTGGTCAAGATGGCGTGCCGCCTCTTCCAGCGCCTGCAGGTGACGGCGACGCGCCAGGAAGCCACCTTCCATGCTGGTGTCAAAGCCCATGCTCTGCTTGAGATGATTACGCAGGTCGTCCACGCCTTCACCCGTCCGCGCCGACAGGCGAATAAGTGAGTGACCATTCACATCGGTGATGCCCAGCGTTTCGCCGGTCACGTCTGCCTTGTTGCGCACTACGGTTATTGGCAGTTTGGCCGGCAGACGGGCGATAAAGTCCGGCCAGATCTCCGCCGGGTCAACGGCGTCGGTCGTGGTGCCATCTACCATAAACAGCACGCGGTCGGCCTGCTCAATCTCCTGCCAGGCGCGTTCGATGCCGATACGCTCGACTTCATCGCTGGCATCGCGCAGGCCCGCGGTGTCGATAATGTGCAGCGGCATCCCGTCGATGTGGATATGCTCGCGCAGCACGTCGCGGGTGGTCCCAGCTATGTCGGTTACGATTGCCGCTTCACGGCCCGCCAGGGCGTTCAGCAGGCTCGATTTCCCGGCGTTAGGGCGACCAGCAATGACGACCTTCATCCCTTCACGCAGCAGGCTGCCCTGACGCGCTTCGGCGCGGACGGCATCCAGATCGCTCATCACCTGGTTCAGCTGTGCTTCGATTTTACCGTCAGAGAGGAAGTCGATTTCCTCGTCCGGGAAGTCGATAGCCGCTTCGACATAGATTCGCAGGTGAGTAAGTGCTTCCACAAGGTGATTCACACGTGCGGAAAACGCGCCCTGCAGCGAGTTCAGGGCGGAGCGGGCCGCCTGTTCAGAGCTGGCGTCGATCAGGTCTGCAATCGCCTCGGCCTGCGCCAGGTCGAGCTTGTCGTTCAGGAAGGCACGCTCGGAGAATTCGCCCGGCTTCGCAATGCGCAGGCCAGGCAGGGTCAGAATACGTTTTAACAGCAGGTCAAGGATAACCGGGCCGCCGTGGCCCTGAAGTTCCAGCACGTCTTCGCCGGTAAAGGAGTTCGGGCCGGGGAACCACAGCGCAATGCCCTGGTCCAGCGCCGTGCCGTCGGCATCTTTAAACGGCAGGTAATCAGCGTAGCGCGGCTTTGGCAGTTTACCCAGCACCGCTTCAGCCACCTCGCGCGCCTTCAGGCCGGAGATACGCAGAATGCCTACACCACCGCGTCCCGGTGGGGTTGCCTGGGCGACGATAGTGTCGTTATGGCTCATGGTTGCTCTCGTTCAATACAAATAAAAAAGGCGGTCAATCGACCGCCCTTATTTTAGCGTTATCTTACCGAATCAGGACTTTTTCTTTTCGCGGCTATGCAGGCCACGTTTTTCCAGACCACGGTAAATCAGCTGCTGCTGGATGATGGTCACCAGGTTGCTGACGATATAGTACAGCACCAGACCTGACGGGAACCACAGGAAGAACACGGTGAAGATGACCGGCATAAAGGTCATGATCTTCTGCTGCATCGGGTCGGTCACGGTGGTTGGCGACATTTTCTGGATGAAGAACATCGTCACGCCCATCAGGATCGGCAGGATGTAGTACGGGTCCTGTGCGGACAGGTCATGGATCCACAGGGCGAATGGCGCGTGGCGCAGCTCAACGGAACCCATCAGCATGTAGTACAACGCAAGGAAGATTGGCATCTGAATCAGCAGCGGGAAGCAACCACCCAGTGGGTTCACTTTCTCTGCCTTATACAGGGCCATCATTTCCTGGCTCTGACGCTGTTTATCATCGCCCAGACGCTCACGCATCGCCTGAATCTTCGGCTGCAGCATGCGCATCTTCGCCATGGAGGTGTACTGCGCTTTGGTCAGCGGGTACATGATGCCACGAACGATAAAGGTGATAACGATGATGGAGAAGCCCCAGTTACCCAGGAAGCTGTGGATGAACTTCAGCAGCTTAAACAGCGGCTGCGAGATGAACCACAACCAGCCGTAATCAACGGTCAGATCCAGATGCGGCGCGACGGCAGCCATTTTGTCCTGAATTTCCGGGCCGACCCACAGGGTGCTTGCCAGCTTACCGGTTTGACCCGGCTGAACCAGAACAGGCTGTGATTTGTAGCCGATGGCTGCAATACCGTTGCCCAGGTTCGCGGTGTAAAAGTTATTCGTACCGTCGTTATTCGGGATCCACGCGGTCGCGAAATACTGCTGCAGCATTGCTACCCAACCGCCTTTGGAGCTGACGTTCAGGTTTTCGTTATCGGCAATGGTGTCGAATTTGTATTTCTCGTACTTCGCATCAGGCGTGGAGTACGCCGCGCCACGGAAGGTATGCAGCGCAAAGTTGCTGCTTCCGGTGTCACGGTGTGACGGCAGATTGATGGACTGCTTCAGCTGACCGAAGGTAGACAGTTCCAGCGGTTTCGCACCGGCGTTCTGTACGCTGTAGCCCACGTTCACCGCATACTCACCGCGTTTCAGGGTGAAGGTTTTGGTGAAGGTGTTGCCTGCCGCGTCGGTGTAGGTCATCGGGATAACGAGTTCGTTCTGGCCATCAGCCAGTACAAAGGTGTCGTTCTCGACGTTATACAGTGGACGCGCACCGTTAGCCGGGTTATCCGGGCCATCACGACCGGTCAGGCCGCTCTGCGCCTGATACAGGAACTCCGGTGTGGTTTCCAGTAACTGGAACGGTTCGTTAGACTTCAGCTCTTTCGGGTAGGTCAACAGCAGCGCCTGCTCAACATCACCACCACGGGTGTTGATAGTCAGCTCAAGCACATCGGTCTTAACCGTAATCTGTTTCCCCTGGCCACTGGCCGGTACGCCCTGGTCGGCGGCGCTACCCGCTGCGGTGGTCGTGGTCTGCGTGGTCTGCTGCTGGGGTTGAGGATTTTTATCCTGCTCCCATGCCTGCCAGATCATGAAAGACACGAACAACAAAGCGATGATAAGAAGATTGCGTTGCGAATCCATCGTTAGTGTTCTCTGGTATCAAAAGGTCCTGGGGGGACGGGGTCGTCTCCACCGGGGTGTAAAGGGTGGCATTTTAATACGCGTTTCACCGTCAACCAACTGCCTTTTATCACTCCAAACCTGCGCAATGCCTCAATTCCGTAGCTTGAGCATGTTGGTGTGAAACGGCAGTGCGGCCCGAGTAGCGGACTAATCAGGCGTTGATAGACCCGAATGAGGGCTATCAGGACCCGTGAGCCAGGCGACAGTGGCGGCGCCATAATTTTTCCAACGCTTCCGAGAGAGCACGGTTATCGAGGTCGGCAACCCCTTTTTTAGCCACCACCACGAAATCCATAGAAGGCAGTTCGTGCTGACGTAAACGGAAGCTTTCACGCGTCAGACGTTTAATCCGGTTGCGTTCATGCGCACGCTTAACGTTTTTCTTAGCGACTGTGAGACCGATGCGGGGATGCCCCAGCGAATTTTGGCGGCCGAGGATGGTGATTTGCGGCGTGCCAGCCCGTTGTGGCTGCTGGAAGACGAAAGTGAAATGAGTGGGAGTTAACAAACGTAACTCCCTGGGAAATGCTAGCTTAACCACTCAGGGGTTAGCTTTATTACTTGGAAACGGTCAGACGAGCGCGGCCTTTAGCACGACGACGTGCCAGAACCTGACGACCATTTTTAGTAGCCATACGAGCACGGAAGCCGTGAGAACGGTTGCGCTTCAGTACAGACGGTTGAAAAGTGCGTTTCATGGCGATTTCTACCTAAACTTGAAAAAATTCATGACTTTTGCGGATGCCCGACCGAGTTTCGAATGACGGACGCCGAAGCCGTGGGTGATTAAAGAGGCCGGATTGTAATAATTGTACACTCCGGAGTCAATTCTCTTTCCTTATTTCCCGCGTATTTCCGCACGATTTCGCGTGGAAAATGAGCAACGGACGACGCAGGAAGATGAGCATCACGCGCCGGGTCGAGGATTATACGGCCTCGCCAACAAAGCGCAAGGATCGTCCCGGATCTTCGTTAGATCATTTAAGCAATAAATTGTCGCTGCTCATTAAATTTTCCAATATGCGGGCTAAATCGCGGGGCACTCGCGCCAGGATCGTTTACACTTACCCGGTTTCGGATCTTCCTGTGGATAAATCGGGAAGAATCTGTGAGAAACAGAAGATCTCTGGCTCAGTTTACGCTATGATCCGCGGTCCCGATCGGGATCCCAGGATCCTGGTCAGGATAAATTGCAGATAGCAATTCGCACGTCCCCCTTTACACAGGGTCATGTCGATGTGCGCCAACAATCATGAATATTCAATAGTTTTCTTTTATTGTTCGAGTGGAGTCCGCCGTGTCACTTTCGCTTTGGCAGCAGTGTCTTGCCCGATTGCAGGATGAGTTACCAGCCACAGAATTCAGTATGTGGATCCGCCCGTTGCAGGCGGAGCTGAGCGATAACACGCTGGCTTTGTATGCGCCAAACCGTTTTGTGCTCGATTGGGTAAGAGACAAGTATCTTAATAACATCAATGGCCTGCTGAACGATTTTTGCGGGTCAGATGTCCCACAGCTGCGTTTTGAAGTGGGCACAAAGCCGGTCACCCAAACCGTTCGTGAAACCGTAAATGTAGCCGCGCCCGCTCAGGCTGTTCCGGCTCCGGCGCCTCGCGTTGCACCTGCTCGTCAGGGCTGGGATAACGTCCCTGCCCCCGCAGAGCCAACCTACCGCTCTAACGTTAACGTGAAACACACGTTCGATAACTTCGTTGAAGGTAAGTCGAACCAGCTGGCGCGCGCGGCAGCCCGTCAGGTTGCCGATAACCCCGGCGGTGCTTACAACCCGCTGTTCCTGTATGGCGGCACGGGTCTCGGTAAAACCCACCTGCTGCATGCGGTAGGTAACGGCATTATGGCGCGCAAGCCCAACGCGAAAGTGGTGTATATGCACTCCGAGCGCTTCGTTCAGGACATGGTAAAAGCCCTGCAAAACAATGCGATCGAAGAGTTTAAACGCTACTACCGTTCCGTTGACGCGCTGCTGATCGATGACATCCAGTTCTTTGCCAATAAAGAACGATCGCAGGAAGAATTTTTCCACACCTTCAACGCCCTGCTGGAAGGTAATCAGCAGATCATTTTGACCTCGGATCGTTATCCTAAAGAGATCAACGGCGTTGAAGATCGTCTCAAATCCCGCTTCGGCTGGGGCCTCACCGTGGCGATCGAGCCACCGGAGCTGGAAACCCGCGTCGCGATCCTGATGAAGAAAGCCGATGAGAACGACATCCGCCTGCCGGGTGAAGTGGCGTTCTTTATCGCCAAGCGCCTGCGCTCCAACGTGCGTGAGCTGGAAGGGGCGCTGAACCGCGTTATCGCCAATGCCAACTTCACCGGTCGTGCGATCACCATCGATTTTGTGCGTGAAGCACTGCGCGATTTGTTGGCATTGCAGGAAAAACTGGTCACCATCGACAATATTCAAAAGACGGTGGCTGAGTACTACAAGATCAAAGTGGCAGATTTACTGTCTAAACGTCGTTCCCGCTCGGTGGCGCGTCCGCGTCAGATGGCGATGGCGCTGGCAAAGGAGTTAACCAACCACAGTCTGCCGGAAATCGGCGATGCGTTTGGTGGCCGTGACCATACGACCGTGCTGCACGCTTGTCGCAAGATTGAGCAGTTACGCGAAGAAAGCCACGACATAAAAGAAGATTTTTCCAATCTAATCAGAACATTATCATCGTGACGCTATGAAATTTACCGTTGAACGTGAACATTTATTAAAACCGCTGCAACAGGTGAGTGGCCCATTAGGCGGCCGCCCAACGCTGCCTATTCTCGGAAACCTGCTGCTTCAGGTCGCGGACGGTACGCTGTCGCTGACCGGTACAGATCTGGAAATGGAAATGATCGCGCGCGTTACGTTGACGCAGCCGCACGACGCGGGCGCGACAACGGTTCCGGCACGTAAATTCTTTGATATTTGCCGCGGGTTGCCGGAAGGCGCTGAAATCGCCGTGCAGCTGGAGGGCGACCGCATGCTGGTGCGCTCTGGCCGCAGCCGTTTCTCGCTCTCCACGTTGCCCGCTGCGGACTTCCCGAACCTGGACGACTGGCAGAGTGAAGTTGAATTCACTCTTCCGCAGGCGACGATGAAGCGTCTGATTGAAGCCACGCAGTTCTCCATGGCGCATCAGGACGTTCGTTACTACTTAAACGGCATGCTGTTCGAAACCGAAGGTGAAGAGCTGCGTACCGTCGCCACCGACGGTCACCGTCTGGCGGTCTGTTCCATGCCGATTGGCGACTCGCTGCCGAACCATTCGGTGATCGTGCCGCGTAAAGGCGTGATTGAACTGATGCGTATGCTCGACGGCGGTGACACGCCGCTGCGGGTGCAGATTGGCAGCAATAACATCCGTGCCCACGTGGGCGATTTTGTCTTCACTTCGAAGCTGGTTGATGGCCGTTTCCCGGATTATCGCCGCGTATTGCCGAAGAACCCGGACAAAACGCTGGAAGCGGGCTGCGATAGCCTCAAGCAGGCGTTTGCCCGCGCGGCGATTCTCTCGAACGAGAAATTCCGCGGCGTGCGCCTGTACGTGAGTGAAAACCAGATCAAAATCACCGCCAACAACCCGGAGCAGGAAGAGGCAGAAGAGATTCTGGACGTCACCTACGCCGGGGCTGAGATGGAAATCGGCTTCAACGTCAGCTACGTGCTGGATGTGCTCAATGCACTGAAATGCGAGAATGTGCGCATTCTGCTGACCGACTCCGTTTCGAGCGTACAGATTGAAGATGCGGCCAGCCAAAGCGCGGCTTATGTTGTCATGCCAATGAGACTGTAATGTCGCTCACCCGTCTGTTGATCCGCGACTTTCGCAATATCGAAAGCGCGGATCTCGCTTTATCCCCCGGCTTTAACTTCCTGGTTGGCGCGAACGGCAGCGGCAAAACCAGCGTGCTGGAAGCCATCTATACGCTCGGCCATGGCCGGGCGTTTCGCAGTTTGCAGATTGGTCGCGTCATTCGCCACGAGCAGGAATCCTTTGTTCTGCACGGGCGTTTGCAGGGCGCAGAGCGGGAAACCGCCATCGGCCTGACCAAAGACAAGCAGGGCGATAGCAAGGTGCGCATCGACGGCACCGACGGCCATAAGGTGGCGGAGCTGGCGCTGCTGATGCCAATGCAGCTGATTACGCCCGAGGGGTTTACTTTACTCAACGGCGGCCCCAAATACAGAAGAGCGTTCCTCGACTGGGGATGCTTTCACAATGAAGCCGGTTTCTTTAACGCCTGGAGCAACCTGAAGCGTTTGCTTAAACAGCGTAACGCCGCGTTGCGCCAGGTCACGCGCTACGCCCAGCTGCGTCCGTGGGACATGGAACTCATCCCTCTTGCGGAACAGATAAGCCGCTGGCGTGCCGAATACAGCGCGGGTATCGCCGAAGATATGGCCGACACCTGCAAACAGTTTTTACCCGAGTTCTCTCTCACCTTCTCCTTCCAGCGTGGCTGGGAGAAAGAGACGGATTATGCCGAGGTGTTAGAGAGAAGCTTCGAGCGCGATCGGATGTTGACCTACACCGCGCACGGCCCGCACAAGGCGGATTTCCGCATTCGTGCCGACGGTGCGCCGGTGGAAGACACGCTGTCGCGCGGGCAGCTCAAGCTCCTGATGTGCGCGCTACGCCTGGCGCAGGGGGAGTTCCTCACCCGCGAGAGCGGACGACGCTGCCTGTACCTGATAGATGATTTTGCCTCGGAACTTGACGACGCGCGGCGCGGGCTGCTTGCCAGCCGCTTAAAAGCCACGCAGTCGCAGGTTTTCGTCAGCGCCATTAGCGCTGAACACGTTATGGACATGTCGGACGAAAATTCGAAGATGTTTACCGTGGAAAAGGGTAAAATAACGGATTAACCCAAGTTGAAATGAGCGAGAAACGTTGATGTCGAATTCTTATGACTCCTCCAGTATCAAAGTCCTGAAAGGGCTGGATGCGGTGCGTAAGCGCCCGGGTATGTATATCGGCGACACGGATGACGGCACCGGTCTGCACCACATGGTATTCGAGGTGGTAGATAACGCTATCGACGAAGCGCTCGCGGGTCACTGTAAAGACATCGTGGTCACCATCCATGCGGACAACTCCGTCTCCGTTACCGATGACGGCCGTGGCATCCCAACCGGTATTCACCCGGAAGAGGGCGTCTCTGCTGCGGAAGTGATCATGACCGTACTGCACGCAGGCGGTAAGTTCGACGATAACTCCTATAAGGTTTCCGGCGGCCTGCACGGCGTAGGTGTTTCCGTAGTAAACGCCCTGTCGCAAAAGCTGGAGCTGGTTATTCAGCGCGAAGGCAAAATTCACCGTCAGATCTATCAGCACGGCGTGCCTGAAGCCCCGCTGGCCGTTACCGGTGATACCGATAAAACCGGTACCATGGTGCGTTTCTGGCCGAGCCTTGAAACCTTCACCAACGTCACTGAATTCGAGTACGACATCCTGGCGAAGCGCCTGCGTGAACTGTCGTTCCTGAACTCCGGCGTCTCTATTCGCCTGCGCGACAAACGCGACAATAAAGAAGACCACTTCCACTACGAAGGCGGTATCAAGGCGTTTGTTGAGTATCTGAACAAGAACAAAACGCCAATTCACCCAAATATCTTCTATTTCTCCACCGAAAAAGACGGTATCGGCGTGGAAGTGGCGCTGCAGTGGAACGACGGTTTCCAGGAAAACATCTACTGCTTTACCAACAACATTCCACAGCGCGACGGCGGTACTCACCTAGCGGGCTTCCGCGCGGCGATGACCCGTACCCTGAACGCCTACATGGACAAAGAAGGCTACAGCAAAAAAGCGAAAGTCAGCGCCACCGGTGACGATGCCCGTGAAGGCCTGATTGCCGTGGTTTCCGTGAAGGTGCCGGATCCGAAGTTCTCCTCACAGACCAAAGACAAGCTGGTTTCTTCTGAGGTGAAATCGGCGGTTGAGCAGCAGATGAACGAACTGCTGAGCGAATACCTGCTGGAAAACCCGAACGATGCGAAAATCGTGGTGGGCAAAATTATCGATGCGGCACGTGCTCGTGAAGCAGCGCGTAAAGCCCGTGAAATGACCCGTCGTAAAGGCGCGCTGGACCTGGCAGGCCTGCCGGGCAAGCTGGCTGACTGTCAGGAACGTGACCCGGCACTGTCCGAACTGTACCTCGTGGAAGGGGACTCCGCGGGCGGTTCTGCGAAGCAGGGCCGTAACCGTAAGAACCAGGCGATCCTGCCGCTGAAGGGTAAAATCCTCAACGTTGAGAAAGCGCGCTTCGATAAGATGCTCTCTTCTCAGGAAGTGGCGACGCTCATCACCGCGCTCGGCTGCGGCATTGGGCGCGACGAGTACAACCCGGACAAGCTGCGCTATCACAGCATCATCATCATGACCGATGCGGACGTCGACGGCTCGCACATCCGTACGCTGCTGTTGACCTTCTTCTATCGTCAGATGCCTGAAATCGTTGAGCGTGGCCACGTCTACATTGCCCAGCCGCCGCTGTACAAAGTGAAGAAAGGTAAGCAGGAACAGTACATTAAAGATGACGATGCGATGGATCAGTACCAAATCGCGATCGCCCTTGATGGCGCGACCCTGCACGCGAACTCCAGCGCGCCGGCACTGGCAGGCGAGCCGCTGGAGCGTCTGGTCTCCGAGTTCAACGCCACGCAGAAAATGATTGGCCGTATGGAACGCCGCTATCCAAAAGCGCTGCTGAAGGAGCTGGTCTATCAGCCAACCCTGACCGAAGCCGATCTGAGCAACGAGCAGGCCGTGACCCGCTGGGTGAATACCCTGGTGAGCGAGCTGAACGAGAAAGAGCAGCACGGCAGCCAGTGGAAGTTCGACGTTCAGCAGAATGCGGCACAGCAGTTTGAGCCGATTGTTCGCGTGCGTACTCACGGCGTCGACACCGACTACCCGCTGGAGCACGAATTCGTGACCGGCCCGGAATACCGCCGCATCTGCACCCTCGGCGAGAAGCTGCGCGGCCTGATCGAAGACGATGCCTTCATCGAACGTGGCGAGCGTCGTCAGCCGGTAGCAAGCTTCGAGCAGGCGCTGGACTGGCTGGTGAAAGAATCCCGTCGCGGTCTGTCTATCCAGCGTTATAAAGGTCTGGGCGAAATGAACCCGGATCAGCTGTGGGAAACCACCATGGATCCGGAAAGCCGCCGCATGCTGCGCGTCACCGTTAAAGACGCGATTGCAGCGGATCAGCTGTTCACCACCCTGATGGGCGATGCGGTAGAACCACGTCGTGCGTTCATTGAAGAGAACGCACTGAAAGCGGCGAATATCGATATTTAACAGTCGCTATCCCGCATGAAAACTGGCCGCGCTTTTAGCGCGGCTTTTTTATGGGCGCAGGAATGTCCAGCGACATCGCCGCCGGTAAACGGCTCGCCAGCGCATCTATGGCCATTCTTACCCTCAGGGGCAGGTACGGCGTCTGTTGCCAGACGGCATGGACGTCAAAATGGACATCCGGCGCCTGCTTAAAGAGCGGGACGAGCTTTCCCTGATGCATTTCTTTGATGGCCATCCAGCAGGGGAGCCAGGCAATGCCGTGCCCGGTCACCGCCGCGTCGCAGATGGCCTGCAAATCATCCATATTGAGTGATGACCGCGGCGTAAACGTGCGCGGCGTTCCGTCGCTGTCCATAAGCTGCCAGGATAGCACGCGGCCTGCGCGCAGATAGTTAATGGCCGCGTGCCGGGATAAATCATCCACAGCGTCTGGATGACCTCTTTTTTGCAGATAGTCGGGCGAGGCGCACAGGACCATGCGGTGTTCTCCCAGCTTTCTGGCCACCAGCACGCTGCTGTCCTGCAGCGTGCCGTTACGTACCGCCATATCGAAGCCTTCCTCGACCAGATCCACCACGCGGTCGCTGAACGACATTTCAAGCTCAAGCCCAGGGTGTTCCTGCGCCAGTTCAATCAGCAGCGGCGCGACGCACTGGCGTCCAAACAGCACCGGCATGGCAACACGAAGCCGACCGTTGATCTGATGTTTCCCCGTTTCCAGCAGGGATTCCGCGCTCCTGATCTCCTCCAGCGCGCGCAGGCAGCGCTCGTAGAACAGGGCGCCGTTATCGGTGAGCCGCTGGCTGCGGGTAGTGCGCTGAAACAGCCGCACTCCCAGACGTTCCTCAAGTCGAGCAATGCTTTTACCCACCGCAGAGCGCGACAGGTGCAGGCGAACTGCGGCCTGCGCAAAGCTTCCTGCCTCCACGGCAGCGACAAAAACAGGAATATCTTTCAGCGTATCGGTCACGGTTTGTATCCATTCAGGCGTCAATGAAGAGAAAACTTATCGCCACTGGTGACGATGAGTCAACGGTAGACTGTCATTACTGAAGCTTATCTGATGGCAGGAGGAAAAAATGACAGAGACAATGCAGCGCTGGTCAATGAACGCCCTCGGGCGCGAGAATCTCAAACTCATTCATGAATCGGTTCCACAGCCAGGCCCCGGTGAGGTTCGCGTACGGGTAAATGCCGTTGCGCTCAACTATCGCGATAAAATGGTTATCGAAGGCACGATGCCGATTCCGCTTTCCTTCCCGTTCACCCCGGCGTCTGACATGGCGGGCGTGGTGGACAGCGTAGGTGAAGGTGTCACGCGTTTCAAACCCGGCGCTCGCGTCATTTCAACCTTCTTCCCGGAGTGGATCGACGGCAAGCCGCAGGCAGACGCGCGTGATTTGCCCTACAAAACGTCCGGCGGCTATTTCCAGGGAATGCTGGCCGAATATGTGGTTGTAAATGAAAACGCGCTGGTAGCCTCCCCGGAAAGCCTGGATGACGCAGAGGCCAGCACGTTACCCTGCGCAGGGCTTACCGCCTGGTTCGCGCTGGTGGAGCGGGGTCAGCTCCGCGCCGGGCAATCGGTGCTGGTACAGGGGACGGGCGGCGTGGCGATTTTCGCCCTGCAAATTGCAAAAGCGCACGGCGCAGAGGTTATTGTCACGTCCGGGAGCGATGAAAAGCTGGCGCTCGCCAAAAAACTGGGCGCCAGTCAGGGCGTCAACCGCCTGAAAAGTGACTGGGCTGAAGAAGCATTGGCGCTGACTCAGGATCGCGGCATCGACCATATTATCGAAACCGTAGGTGGGGAAAACCTGAAGCATTCCCTGCGTGCCGTTGCCGTTCATGGGCGTATCTCCGTCATTGGCGTGCTGGCCGGGACTGACATTTCGCTGCCTGCTGGTGAGCTGCTGCTGAAATCCCCCGTCATTCAGGGGATTGGCGTGGGACACCGCCGGGCGCTGGAGGATTTCGTCCGCGCTGTTGACGTCACGGGACTGAAGCCGGTGATTGAGCATCGCTACCGTTTTAACGAGCTTGAACAGGCCCTTGAACATCTGGATCGCGGCGCATTCGGTAAAATCGTTCTCACCCGCGAGTAAGTCGTCGTTCCCCAGGATAAGCGTAAAAGGGGGGGTTCTGTTGCGCAATGTAGCTCTATTTTTGTGTGCTTAATCGCGTTAGCATGAGGTAGCACTCATTTATCCCGGGGAACTCATGGCTATCAAACTCATTGCAATCGATATGGACGGCACGCTGCTGCTGCCAGACCACACTATCTCTCCTGCCGTTAAAAACGCGATCGCCGCCGCACGAGCGAAGGGCGTGAATGTGGTTCTGACCACGGGGCGTCCGTATGCGGGCGTACACAGCTACCTGAAAGAGCTGCACATGAATCAGCCGGGCGATTACTGCATCACCTATAACGGCGCGCTGGTGCAGAAAGCCGCAGACGGCAGCACGGTTGCGCAAACTGCGCTGAGCTATGATGACTACCTGTTCCTCGAAAAACTGTCCCGTGAAGTGGGCTCCCACTTCCACGCGCTCGATCGCAATACGCTCTACACCGCCAACCGAGATATCAGCTACTACACGGTGCATGAATCCTACGTTGCGACCATTCCGCTGGTGTTCTGTGAAGCCGAGAAAATGGATCCGGCGACGCAGTTTCTGAAGGTGATGATGATCGACGAGCCGGAGATCCTGGATAAAGCCATCGCGCGCATTCCGGCGGAGGTAAAAGAGAAGTACACCGTGCTGAAAAGTGCGCCGTACTTCCTCGAAATCCTCGATAAACGCGTCAATAAGGGCACCGGCGTGAAATCACTTGCTGATGCGTTAGGCATTAAGCAGGAAGAAATCATGGCGCTCGGCGACCAGGAGAACGACATCGCGATGATTGAATTCGCGGGCGTTGGCGTGGCAATGGATAACGCCATTCCTTCGGTGAAAGAGGTGGCTGATTTCGTCACCAAATCCAACCTGGAAGACGGCGTTGCCTACGCGATCGAGAAGTTTGTGCTGCAGTAACGCTTATTTTCAATCATCAGCCCCGGTTATCAACCGGGGCTTTTTTTTGCCCTGTATTTATCGAATTGTTCTTTTTGTGATCTTGATTGTAGTACAACATTAACTGATTGTACTACATTGTCACCACGACAAAGACGAATGGCCTCACGTTTGTACTGCAAAAGTGAGGCGAAATTCAGCGGTCGCGGTAAAGTAGTGATGGACATACAGAGCACAAGGACTCTCCATGACTCTCAATAAAACCGATCGCATCGTTATTACGCTGGGCACTCAGATTGTGGGCGGTAAATACGTTCCCGGTTCGCCGCTCCCCGCAGAGGCTGAACTGTGCGAGGAGTTTGAAACCTCGCGCAACATCATCCGGGAAGTGTTCCGCTCGCTGATGGCGAAGCGGCTGATTGAAATGAAGCGCTATCGCGGCGCGTTTGTTGCTCCGCGCAACCAGTGGAACTACCTCGATACCGACGTGCTGCAGTGGGTGCTGGAAAACGACTACGACCCGCGGCTTATCGGCGCGATGAGTGAAGTTCGAAACCTGGTGGAGCCGGCAATTGCGCGCTGGGCAGCGGAACGCGCGACCTCCGGTGATTTGGCCCAGATTGAATCGGCTTTAAACGACATGATCGCCAATAACCAGAACCGGGAGGCGTTCAACGAGGCGGACATTCGCTACCACGAAGCGGTGCTGCAGTCGGTGCATAACCCGGTATTACAGCAGCTTAGCGTGGCGATCAGCTCGCTACAGCGAGCGGTATTTGAACGTACCTGGATGGGTGATGAGGCCAATATGCCAAAAACGCTCCAGGAACATAAAGCGCTGTTCGATGCGATACGGCATCAGGACGGCGATGCGGCAGAGCAGGCGGCGCTTACCATGATTGCCAGCTCGACACGAAGGCTGAAGGAAATCACATGACATCTCGCTACATCGCAATTGACTGGGGATCGACCAATCTGCGCGCCTGGCTTTATCAGGGCGAGCAGTGCCTGGAGAGCAGGCAATCAGAAGCAGGTGTGACGCGGCTGAACGGTAAATCCCCCGAGGCGGTGTTAGCAGAGGTCACACAAAACTGGCGCGACAGCGCCACGCCGGTGGTAATGGCGGGAATGGTGGGCAGTAACGTAGGCTGGAAAATTGCACCTTACCTGCCGGTTCCCGCCCATTTCTCCGCTATTGGCGAGCAGTTAACGTCCGTTGGCGACAATATCTGGATTATTCCCGGTTTGAGCGTCTCTCGCGACGATAACCACAACGTGATGCGCGGCGAAGAGACGCAGCTGCTTGGCGCGCGCGCTCTCTCTCCTTCTTCTGTCTACGTCATGCCCGGCACGCACTGTAAGTGGGTCCAGGCTGACGCTGAGCAAATCCACGATTTTCGCACCGTAATGACCGGCGAGCTGCACCATTTGCTGCTCAACCATTCGCTGGTCGGGGCCGGTTTACCTGAGCAGGAATCCTCGTCAGAGGCGTTTGCCGCCGGGCTTGAACGTGGGATCGCCTCCCCTGATGTGTTGCCGCAGCTTTTTGAGGTTCGCGCCTCGCACGTGCTGGGACTTCTCCCGCGCGAGCAGGTCAGCGAGTTTCTCTCCGGCCTGCTGATTGGCGCAGAGGTCGCCAGCATGCTTGAGTTCATCGCGCACGAGCAGGCCATTACGATTGTCGCAGGCGCATCGCTAACGTCGCGCTACGAACAGGCATTTCGCGCCGTTGGGCGTGATGTTTCGACGGTATCCGGCGACACGGCATTTCAGGCAGGAATAAGGAGCATCGCTCATGCAGTGGCAAACTGATCTTCCCCTTATCGCGATTTTGCGCGGCATCACGCCCGATGAGGCGTTAGACCACGTCGGCGCGGTTATCGACGCCGGATTCGACGCGGTAGAAATCCCGCTCAACTCGCCCGACTGGGAAAAAAGCATTCCGGCCGTGGTGGAGGTTTTCGGCGATAAGGCGCTGATTGGCGCAGGCACCGTGTTACAGCCTGAGCAGGTCGATCGGCTGGCAAAGATGGGCTGCAGGCTTATCGTCACGCCCAATATTCAGCCTGAGGTGATCCGCCGCGCGGTGGGTTACGGCATGACGGTCTGCCCGGGCTGCGCCACCGCCACGGAAGCCTTTACTGCCCTTGATGCGGGCGCGCAGTCGCTCAAAATTTTCCCGTCATCGGCTTTTGGACCGGACTACATCAAGGCGTTGAAAGCGGTATTGCCCGCCAGCGTGCCGGTCTTTGCCGTGGGCGGCGTAACGCCAGAAAACCTGGGCCAGTGGATGAGCGCTGGCTGTGTGGGCGCAGGGTTGGGGAGCGATCTTTATCGTGCCGGACAGTCCGTGGAACGTACCGCACAGCAGGCGGCAGCATTTGTGAAAGCGTATCGAGAGGCAGTGAAATGAAAATAACCAAACTCACCACGTACCGTTTACCCCCGCGCTGGATGTTCCTGAAAATCGAAACCGATGAAGGGGTTGTAGGCTGGGGCGAACCGGTGATTGAAGGGCGCGCGCGCACCGTTGAAGCGGCAGTACACGAGCTGGGCGAATACCTGATTGGTCAGGATCCGGCGCGCATTAACGACCTGTGGCAGGTGATGTACCGCGCGGGCTTCTACCGCGGTGGTCCGATCCTGATGAGCGCCATCGCCGGTATCGACCAGGCGCTGTGGGATATCAAAGGTAAAGTGCTTAACGCGCCGGTATGGCAGCTTATGGGCGGCCTGGTGCGCGACAAAATCAAAGCCTACAGCTGGGTAGGCGGCGACCGTCCTGCGGAAGTGATCGACGGCATCACGCAGTTACGCAATATCGGCTTTGACACCTTCAAGCTCAACGGCTGCGAAGAGATGGGCGTTATCGACAATTCGCGTGCGGTAGACCGGGCGGTCAATACCGTGGCGCAAATTCGTGAAGCCTTCGGCAACGAGATTGAGTTTGGCCTGGATTTCCACGGCCGCGTCAGCGCGCCGATGGCCAAAGTGCTGATTAAAGAGCTGGAGCCGTATCGCCCGCTGTTTATCGAAGAGCCGGTGCTGGCCGAGCAGGCGGAGTACTATCCGAAGCTGGCTGAACAGACCCACATTCCTATCGCGGCGGGTGAACGTATGTTCTCGCGCTTCGAGTTTAAACGCGTACTTGAAGCGGGCGGCATAGCGATCCTGCAGCCGGACCTTTCTCATGCGGGCGGAATCACCGAATGCTACAAAATTGCCGGGATGGCAGAAGCTTACGATGTGGCGCTGGCACCGCACTGCCCGCTCGGCCCAATCGCGCTGGCAGCCTGCCTGCACGTCGACTTCGTCTCCCGCAATGCGGTGTTCCAGGAACAGAGCATGGGGATTCACTATAACAAGGGCGCGGAACTGCTCGATTTTGTGAAAAATAAAGAAGACTTCTGCATGGAAGGCGGTTTCTTTAAACCGCTTACGAAGCCGGGCCTTGGCGTGGAAATTGACGAAGCTAAAGTCATTGAGCTGAGTAAGAATGCGCCGGACTGGCGAAACCCGCTGTGGCGTCATGAGGACGGCAGCGTAGCGGAATGGTAATCGCCATCCCGTAGACCCGGTAAGCCTCCGGGCAAAAATCATACATACAAAAATATAACCCTCTGTAAATTACAGGGCATGGTGAGCGGCTTCGCTATGCCCAAAATCTGGAGACAGATTGCGATGGATATTCCAGTTACCGCTACAAAAATCGGGCGTCGCCGCTACCTGACGCTGATGATGATCTTTATTACCGTGGTCATTTGCTATGTCGACCGCGCCAACCTTGCCGTGGCATCGGCCCATATTCAGGAAGAGTTTGGCATCACCAAAGCGGAAATGGGCTACGTCTTCTCGGCGTTTGCCTGGTTGTATACCTTATGCCAGATCCCCGGCGGCTGGTTTCTTGACCGCGTGGGTTCACGTCTGACCTACTTTATCGCCATATTAGGCTGGTCCGTGGCGACCCTATTCCAGGGCTTCGCCACCGGGCTGATGTCGCTGATTGGCCTGCGTGCCATCACCGGGGTTTTCGAAGCGCCCGCGTTTCCGACCAACAACCGTATGGTGACCAGCTGGTTCCCGGAACACGAGCGCGCGTCCGCCGTTGGTTTTTACACCTCTGGCCAGTTTGTCGGCCTGGCGTTTCTGACGCCGCTGCTGATCTGGATCCAGGAGCTGCTGAGCTGGCACTGGGTGTTCATCGTCACCGGTGGGATTGGCATTATCTGGTCGCTCATCTGGTTCAAGGTCTACCAGCCGCCGCGTCTGACCAAAAGTATCACCAGGGCCGAGCTGGACTACATCCGCGACGGTGGCGGTCTGGTGGATGGTGATGCGCCGGTGAAAAAAGAGGTGCGCCAGCCGCTGACCAAAGCGGACTGGAAGCTGGTCTTCCACCGTAAGCTGGTGGGCGTTTATCTGGGTCAGTTCGCGGTTACTTCTACGCTGTGGTTCTTCCTCACCTGGTTCCCGAACTACCTGACCCAGGAAAAGGGGATCGCGGCGCTAAAGGCGGGCTTTATGACCACCGTGCCGTTCCTCGCCGCATTTTTCGGCGTGCTGCTCTCCGGCTGGCTGGCCGATAAGCTGGTGAAAAAAGGCTTCTCGCTGGGCGTGGCGCGTAAAACACCGATTATCTGCGGGCTGCTGATCTCTACCTGCATCATGGGGGCGAACTACACCAACGATCCGGTGTGGATTATGGCCCTGATGGCGGTGGCGTTCTTTGGTAACGGTTTCGCCTCTATCACCTGGTCGCTGGTGTCGTCCCTCGCGCCGATGCGGCTGATTGGCCTGACCGGCGGTGTGTTCAACTTTGTCGGCGGACTGGGCGGGATCACCGTACCGCTGGTCATCGGTTACCTGGCGCAGGACTACGGCTTCGGCCCGGCGCTGGTCTACATTTCTGCCGTGGCGCTGATCGGGGCACTCTCCTACATCCTGCTGGTGGGCGATGTGAAACGAGTAGGCTAATCCCTGCGGATGTTTTACCCTGATGCACTCACCGTGCATCAGGGTATCCTCATGAAACAAATTACCTTCGCCTCCCGCAACCATCAGCTGACCAACATCAATACCTGGACGCCGGACAGCCAGTGGCTGGTCTACGACGTGCGCCCGTCAGGCGCGTCATTTACCGGCGAAACCATTGAGCAGGTCAACGTCGTTACGGGTGAGGTGGAGGTGGTCTATCGCGCCACTGACGGCGCGCATGTCGGCGTGGTGACCGTTCATCCGGCACAGGACACATACGTCTTTATCCACGGTCCGAAAAACCCGGATGCTGACTGGCACTACGATTTTCATCATCGTCAGGGTGTGATTGTGCATCACGGTCAGGTGAGCAACCTGGACGCGATGGATATCACCGCGCCTTATACCGCAGGCGCGCTGCGCGGCGGCAGCCACGTGCACGTCTTTAGCCCAAACGGGCAGTTCGTCAGCTTTACCTATAACGACCATGTTTTACATGAGCGCGATCCGAAGCTCGATTTACGCAACGTCGGCGTGGCGGCACCGTTTGGCCCGGTGAACCCGCAGGGGAATCATGCACGTGAATATTCAGGCACGTTCTGGAGCGTGCTGGTCAGCCGCACAACACCCAACCCGCAGCCGGGCAGCGATGAAATTAACCGCGCCTACGAAGAGGGCTGGGTGGGCAACAACAGGCTGGCATTTATCGGCGACACCCTCTCCGCGCAGGGCGAAAAAGTGCCTGAACTGTTTATTGTTAACCTGCCAGAAGACGAGCAGGGCTGGAAACGAGCGGGCGATGCGCCGCTGCAGGGTACCCCAGACACCCTGCCAGCGCCGCCTGCCGGGGTGAAGCAGCGTCGTCTGACCTTTACCCACCAGAGGGCCTACCCGGGTCTAGTGAACGTGCCGCGTCACTGGGTGCGCAGTAACCTCCAGGGGACGCAGATCGCGTTTCTGATGCGGGATGATAACGGCATTGTGCAGCTGTGGCTGATCTCTCCTGAGGGCGGCGAGCCGCGCCAGTTGACGCGCACCGGGAGCGGTATTCAGTCTGCGTTTAACTGGCACCCTTCCGGGAACATGCTGGGATTTGTGCTTGAAAACCGAATCGCCTGCTGTGACGCGAAGACTGGAGAAGTGACGTTTTTGACGTCCGATCACGGCAATCCGCCGTCTGCTGATGCGGTCGTGTTTTCCCCGGACGGGCGCTTTATTGCGTGGATGCAAGAGACGGGCGGTTTCCGTCAGCTTTGGGTAACGGAAACCGCGCAGGACTAGCGCGGCGGCATCTCAGCGGGCGGGATAACGGCGTTTGTCGCCAGATTTTCCTGCTCGCTTTTCTCTACCCGTGAGCGCACGGAATCGTCCTTACGGAATACATCCCACGGCAGCAGAAGCGTATCCGCCACTGCTGTAAAGGGCATATCCAGGATAACCAGGGATTTGGTGCCCCAGTTCGTATCGTCATCGGAGATCATCGCCGCGCTGGCGCGCGTCCCCGGATATGTTCCTTCTTTACCGCCGGTGTGAGACATCACGCTCGAACACCCGCAAAGTAAAACCACCCCGCTGAACGTCGTCAGCTTTATCAGAACATTTTTCATCATCACTCAGTCATCGTTAATGGCACTGCATAGACCTGCAACTCAGGGTTATAGCGAGCCTTATCCGAAATGAATAGCCCGATAACCCCGCACTGTGGCAGCCATCGCAATTTAACTCTTTGTGCTGTTGTCCCAGAGTCTATGCGACAACCAGCAAAGTGCAAAAAAATCTCGCCTAAATAGTCTTGAAAAGCCCGGTTCCAGACCCATTTTAAGAATGTGACCCGATAACGAACACGCCTGATGGGTGCTCGGGGGCGCAAAGGCCTGTCCATGGTGGAAGGCTACAATTTCTCGCTGATTTCAGGAGTATTATCTATGCGTAACTTCGATCTTTCTCCGCTATACCGTTCTGCAATTGGTTTTGACCGCCTGTTTAACCATTTAGAAAATAACCAAAGCCAGAGCAACGGCTACCCTCCATACAATGTTGAGCTGGTTGACGAAAACCACTACCGCATCGCCATTGCCGTCGCCGGTTTTGCAGAAAACGAGCTGGAAATCACCGCGCAGGACAACCTGCTGGTGGTGAAAGGTTCCCATACGGCCGAGCAGAAAGAACGTACCTACCTTTACCAGGGCATCGCCGAGCGCAACTTTGAACGCAAGTTCCAGTTAGCCGAGAACATTCACGTTAAAGGCGCGAACCTGGTTAACGGCCTGCTGTTTATCGAACTGGAACGCGTGATTCCGGAAGAGAAAAAACCGCGCCGTATCGAAATTAACTAATTACGCGGGTCGCGCGAGCGGCCCACCCAGACTTGCTTGCCGTAACGGGAGCATATGCGAATCCATCAGGATTTGCAGGAACAACTGTGCACAAAATTAAACTGTGCCGAACTCGCTTCTCAGAAGGAGATTTAGTATGCGTAACTACGATTTATCCCCCCTGCTGCGTCAGTGGATTGGTTTTGACAAACTGGCTAATGCCCTGCAAAGCACCACCGAGCAACAGACATTTCCGCCGTACAACATCGAAAAAAGCGACGATAACCACTATCGCATCACCCTTGCGCTGGCCGGGTTCCGCCAGGAAGATCTGGATATCCAGCTCGAAGGCGCGCGCCTGACCGTGAAGGGTACGCCGGAAAAACAAGAGACCGAAACCCGGTGGCTGCATCAGGGTCTGGTTAATCAGCCGTTTAGCCTGAGCTTTACCCTGGCAGACCATATGGAAGTGTCCGGTGCGACGTTTACCAACGGGCTGCTGCATATCGATCTTATCCGTAACGTGCCGGAAGCCATCGCGCCGCAGCGTATCGCCATTAGCGAGCGGCCGGCGTTGAACAGCTAATCCGCTTTACTCACAGACTGCACAAAGCCCTGCCCCGGCAGGGCTTTTTTGTGCACCATCGCCCATACAACCGCATCCGGCTCTGAGAAAATCCTTTTTATAACTAAGGTTATGCCAAGGATGTGGATCATGAGTGATATCGCGTTAACCGTAAGCGTGCTGGCCCTGGCCGCGGTTGTAGGGCTATGGATTGGCAATATCAAAATCCGTGGCGTCGGGTTTGGGATTGGCGGGGTGCTGTTTGGCGGCATTTTTGTCGGGCATTTTGCTGACAAGCTCGGGCTGGTTCTCAGCGCCGATATGCTCCACTTTATTCAGGAGTTCGGCCTGATCCTCTTCGTCTACACCATCGGGATTCAGGTAGGGCCGGGCTTTTTCGCTTCCCTGCGCGTCTCCGGGCTACGGCTCAATCTGTTTGCCCTCGGCATTGTGGTGATGGGCGGGCTGGTCACCGCAATCCTGCACAAAATCTTTGCTATCCCGCTGCCCGTGGTGCTGGGCATTTTCTCCGGGGCGGTTACCAACACGCCGGCGCTCGGAGCCGGGCAGCAAATCCTGCGCGATTTGGGCATTGAACCCGGCATTGTCGACCAGATGGGGATGAGCTACGCCATGGCCTATCCGTTTGGGATTTGCGGCATTCTGCTCTCCATGTGGCTGGTCCGCGTCCTGTTTCGCGTTAACGTCGACAAAGAGGCGAAGGATCACGAAACCACGCTCACCAACGGCCACATGCCGATCAAAACCATCAACATTCGCGTCGATAACCCCAACCTGAACAATATGGCGATTCAGGACGTACCGATTCTGAACAGCGCCAATATTATCTGCTCCCGCCTTAAGCGCGACGACGTGCTGATGGTGCCTGCGCCCGGCACGATGATCCAGCAGGGTGACCTGCTGCACCTGGTCGGCCAGCCGGGGGATTTGAACAACGCGCGGTTGGTGATTGGTCAGGAAGTGGATACCTCGCTTTCAACCCGCGGCACCGATATGCGCGTGGAGCGTGTTGTGGTGACCAACGAGCACGTTCTTGGCAAGAAAATACGCGATCTGCAGGTAAAAGAGCGCTACGACGTGGTCATCTCCCGCCTCAACCGTGCGGGCGTCGAACTGGTTGCCAGCCCGGAGGCCAGCCTGCAGTTCGGGGATATCCTCAACCTGGTCGGACGCCCGTCGTCCATCGATGCCGTGGCGGATATGGTGGGCAACGCCCAGCAAAAACTGCAGCAGGTGCAGATGCTGCCGGTGTTTATCGGCATCGGGCTTGGCGTGCTGCTCGGCTCTATTCCGCTGTACGTGCCGGGCTTCCCGGTGGCGCTCAAGCTCGGCCTGGCGGGCGGGCCGCTGATTATGGCGCTGATCCTCGGGCGTATCGGCTGTATCGGGAAGCTCTACTGGTTTATGCCGCCGAGCGCTAACCTGGCGCTGCGCGAGCTGGGCATCGTGCTATTCCTGGCGGTTGTCGGGCTGAAGTCCGGCGGGGATTTTGTCGATACCCTGGTCAAGGGCGAAGGGATGAGCTGGGTCGGCTACGGCATCTTTATCACGGCGATCCCGCTGCTGACGGTGGCAATCCTGGCGCGGATGTTCGCCAAAATGAACTACCTGACGCTGTGCGGCATGCTGGCGGGTTCCATGACCGACCCGCCAGCGCTCGCTTTTGCCAACAACCTGCACGCCACCAGCGGCGCGGCCGCGCTCTCCTATGCCACCGTCTACCCGCTGGTGATGTTCCTGCGCATCATCACCCCGCAGCTACTGGCGGTGCTGTTCTGGGGGATGGGCTAACAGCTCTTCCGGGTGGATGCGCCGCAGATGGTAGTCCACCTGGTAATCGCTGGTATTTCGGAACATCACGGAATAATTGAGGAACTCGCCGCTGTCGCTGTAGGAGAGAGAGGTAATTCGCAGCAGTGGCGTCTGTTCCGGCAGATTCATATAACCGGCCAGCTGTTTATCTGCCAGCACCGGCGTCAGGCTCTCGTAGTTGCCGCTGATGGTGATCCCGCACTCCTTCTCAATGTAATCAAACTTAGACCCCTCAAGATGCGCCAGCGACAGGTTGCGGAACAGCTTCACCGGCATAAAGCTGTCCTCCAGCATCAGCGGCTTTCCGTCCACGTAGCGCACCCGCCGTGAAAAGTAGATCCGCTCATCCACCTGGATCCGCAGCTGGCTGGCGATGGCGGGCGGGGCGGGCATCACTTCGAACTGCAGCACCTTGCTCTGCACCTCTTTTCCCTGCTGACGCAGCACCTCCACCAGCCCGGTCAGGTTAGTGGTTTCGTGGTGAACGTCTTTGCGCGAGACAAACGTTCCGCTGCCGTGCCGGCGCTCAACCAGCCCCCAGCTCACCAGCAGATCCAGCGCCTTGCGGATGCTCATGCGCGCCACGCCAAACTCCTGCGCCAGCGCTTTTTCACCAGGCAGCGGGCTGCCGATGTTGTAGTCCGATGAATTCAGCCGCAGCCGCAACCTGTCAGCAATTGATTTGTAGATCACCAGTAGACCTCTCTGCCCTTATCAGGGCGTGGAATGCGTCCTGACATGTCCATATTTAACTCAAAAAGTAGACCTGACTGGTCAAAATAAAACCATGAATGCGATCACGAATCGCAGCGGCACGCCATGTTCGCGCATCAGTAAGTTCTTATGCTCACCTCAGGCCAGCACAAAACCATAAAGGCCTCTACCCCTACAGGTTGTTACGTGAGGATTTAAAAATGCTCAGTCAAATACAACGTTTTGGCGGTGCCATGTTTACCCCGGTGTTGCTGTTTCCGTTTGCCGGGATCGTGGTGGGAATCGCCATCATGCTTCGCAACCCGCTGTTTGTCGGCGAAGCCTTAACCGCCCCCGATCATCTTTTCGCGCAGATCGTTCACATCATTGAAGAGGGCGGCTGGGCGGTGTTTCGCAATATGCCGCTGATTTTTGCCGTCGGCCTGCCGATTGGGCTGGCGAAGCAGGCGCAGGGCCGCGCCTGTCTGGCCGTGCTGATTAGCTTCCTGACCTGGAACTACTTCATTAACGCGATGGGGATGACCTGGGGCCACTTCTTTGGCGTCGACTTCTCCGCCGAACCGACGGCGGGAAGCGGGCTGGCGATGATTGCCGGGATCAAAACGCTCGATACCAGCATCATCGGCGCCATCGTGATCTCAGGCATCGTCACCGCCATTCACAACCGCTATTTCGACAAGCCGCTGCCGGTCTTTCTGGGGATTTTCCAGGGCAGCTCGTTTGTCGTTATCCTCGCGTTCTTCGTGATGATCCCCTGCGCCTGGCTGACGCTGCTGGGCTGGCCGAAAGTGCAGATGGGTATTGAGTCCCTGCAGGCGTTCCTGCGCTCTGCCGGAGCGCTGGGCGTGTGGGTGTATACCTTCCTGGAACGCATTCTGATCCCAACGGGGCTGCATCACTTTGTCTACGGTCCGTTCATCTTCGGCCCGGCGGCGGTGGAGGGCGGTATTCAGGTCTACTGGGCACAGCATCTGCAGGAATTCAGCCAGAGCACCCTGCCGCTGAAGACCCTCTTCCCGGAAGGTGGCTTCGCACTGCACGGCAACTCAAAAGTGTTTGGCTCGGTCGGGATTGCCTTCGCTATCTGGTACACCGCGTCGCCAGAAAATCGCGTCAAGGTGGCGGGCCTGCTGGTTCCGGCCACGCTCACCGCCGTGCTGGTGGGCATTACCGAACCGCTTGAGTTCACCTTCCTGTTTATCTCGCCGCTGCTGTTCGCCGTGCACGCCGTGCTGGCGGCCACCATGGCGACGGTGATGTACGCCTTCGGCGTCGTGGGGAACATGGGCGGCGGCCTGCTGGACCAGTTCCTGCCGCAAAACTGGATCCCGATGTTCCATAACCACGCCTCGACGGTGTTCACCCAGATCGGCATTGGCGTCTGCTTCACCGGCATCTACTTCGTGATCTTCAAAACGCTGATTGAGCGTCTGAACCTGAAAACGCCGGGCCGGGAAGAGAGCGAAATCAAACTCTACAGCAAGGCCGACTATAAGGCGGCGCGCGGGCAAACCACCGCCCCGGCGGCGGCCAGCCAGCAGGTTGGGCAAGCCGCCGGATTCCTGCAGGCGCTCGGCGGTGCAACAAATATCGAAAGCATCAACAACTGCGCCACCCGCCTGCGTATCGCACTGGTGGATATGGCGAAAACCCAAAGCGACGACGTCTTCAAAGCCCTGGGCGCACATGGCGTAGTGCGACGCGGCAACGGCATTCAGGTAATTGTCGGCCTGCACGTTCCTCAGGTGCGCGACCAGCTGGAATCGCTGATGAAAACCCCTTTAACAAATGAACAAACCACCCTGACAGAGGCTATATCATGAAAAAATTCTCAGTTGTCATTGCAGGCGGCGGCAGCACCTTTACGCCTGGTATCGTCCTGATGCTGTTAGCCAACCGCGACCGCTTCCCGCTGCGCGCCCTGAAGTTCTATGACAACGACGGCGCGCGTCAGGAGACCATCGCCGAAGCGTGCAGAATCATCCTTAAGGAGCAGGCCCCGGAGATTGAATTCAGCTACACCACCGATCCAAAAGCGGCGTTTACCGATGTCGATTTCGTGATGGCGCACATCCGCGTGGGAAAATACCCGATGCGCGAAAAAGATGAAAAAATCCCGCTGCGCCACGGCGTGCTGGGCCAGGAAACCTGCGGACCGGGCGGTATCTCTTACGGCATGCGCTCTATCGGCGGCGTGCTGGAGCTGGTGGATTATATGGAGCAGTACTCCCCGAACGCGTGGATGCTGAACTACTCCAACCCGGCGGCGATTGTCGCAGAAGCCACGCGCCGCCTGCGTCCGAACGCTAAAATACTCAACATCTGCGATATGCCGATCGGCATTGAAGGGCGCATGGCGCAGATTGTCGGCCTGAAAGACCGCAAAGAGATGCGCGTGCGCTACTACGGCCTGAACCACTTCGGCTGGTGGACGTCGATTGAAGACCTGAACGGCAACGATCTGATGCCGAAGCTGCGCGAATACGTGGCGAAAAACGGCTATGTTCCGCCTTCGGAAGATGCGCATACCGAAGCGAGCTGGAACGATACCTTTGCCAAAGCTAAAGACGTGCAGGCGCTGGATCCGGACACCATGCCGAACACCTACCTGAAGTATTACCTGTTCCCGGACTACGTGGTCGCGCATTCCAACCCGGAACGGACCCGCGCCAATGAAGTTATGGATCACCGTGAGAAGCATGTGTTCAGTTCCTGTCGGGCGATTATCGAAGCCGGCAACTCCGCCGCCGGTGAGCTGGAAATCGACGAACATGCGTCGTACATCGTCGATCTGGCGACTGCGATTGCCTTTAACACTCAGGAGCGGATGCTGCTGATAGTGCCAAACAACGGTGCCATCCATAACTTTGACGCCGACGCGATGGTGGAGATCCCGTGCCTGGTGGGCCATAACGGACCGGAGCCGCTTACGGTGGGCGATATTCCGCACTTCCAGAAAGGGCTGATGAGCCAGCAGGTGGCGGTGGAAAAACTGGTGGTGGATGCCTGGGAGCAGCGCTCGTACCAGAAGCTCTGGCAGGCCATTACCCTGTCGAAAACCGTGCCGAGCGCCTCCGTCGCGAAAGCGATTCTGGATGACCTGATCGAGGCCAACAAAGAGTACTGGCCAGAGCTGCATTAATCGTCCTGACCGGCATCGCCCGATGCCGGTCTCCTTGTCCTTGTCGATTTAAGCTATGCTGAAGCCTGCCCGTAGCACGACAAGGAATCTCCATGAAAATTTCCCGCCTCGGCGAAGCGCCGGACTACCGCTTCTCTCTGGCTAATGAACGCACGTTTTTAGCGTGGATCCGCACCGCACTGGGCTTTCTGGCCGCAGGTGTCGGCCTTGACCAGCTCGCCCCCGATTTTGCCACGCCGCTGATTCGTGAAGTGCTGGCGCTGCTGCTGTGCCTGTTCGCGGGCGTGCTGTCGATTTACGGCTACCTGCGATGGCTGCGCAATGAGAAGGCGATGCGCCTGAAGCAGGATCTGCCCTATACGCGCGGGTTACTCATCATCAGCGTAATTCTGCTGGCGGTGGCGGGCGTGGTGATGGGGCTGGTGTTCTATGGCGGATAGTCGCAAAGCGCGACGCGAAGCGGACCCTGGCCTGCAGCCGGAGCGGACGTCGTTGGCCTGGCTGCGCACGCTGCTGGGGTATGGCGCGCTGATTGCCCTGGCGATTAAGCACAACTGGCACCGAACCGGGGTGCCATTCTGGATCTCTATTATTGTGCTGGCGCTGGTGGCCATTATTTTATGGCGCTATACCCGCAGCCGTAACCTGATGGACGTGGCGCAGAACGATTTTGTACAGCCGAAAGCGGTGCGGGATAAATTCCTGATTGCGCTGGCTGTTCTCTCGCTGTCGCTGCTGTTTGCGGTGACCCATATTCAGCAAATTTTGAGTTTGTAAGCCGGGTGGCGGCTTAATTACTTCCCTTTAGCCAGATACTTCGCCATCTCGTCTTCCGGCACCATGCCGCCGCCGGTTGCCCACACCAGGTGGGTAACGTTGGTATGCGAATGAACGCGCACCGGCCCGGCCATCCCCGCCAGCGCTGAAGGCTCAAGGCGGATCCCTTCCTCCTGCGCCAGCCAGCCGAGCATATCGTACATGCTCCGATCGGTAAGCGTATAGAACCCGTCGAGCAGGCGCTCCATCGCGCGGCCCACGAAGCCGGACGCGCGCCCAACCGCCAGACCGTCCGCCGCCGTCACGTTATCAATGCCCAGATCCTGCACTGCAATCGCATCATGCAGGCCGGTGTAAACGCCCAGCAGCATGCACGGCGAGTGCGTTGGCTCCGCGAAGAAGCAGTGCACGTTATCACCAAAGGCCAGCTTCAGGCCAAACGCCACGCCGCCAGGCCCGCCGCCTACGCCGCACGGCAGATAGACGTACAGGGGATGATCCGCATCCACCACGCGGCCCTGTTCGGTGAACTGCGCTTTCAGGCGCTCGCCCGCCACCGCATAGCCCAGGAACAGGGTGCGGGAATTCTCATCGTCAATGAAGAAGCAGTTCGGATCGCTTTCCGCCGCTTTGCGCCCTTGCTCCACCGCCACGCCGTAATCCTGCTCATATTCCACGACGATGACGCCGTGGCTGCGCAGCCTGGCTTTCTTCCACTCGCGAGCGTCGGCGGACATATGGACCGTCACCTTAAAGCCGATGCGTGCGCTCATTATGCCAATGGATAACCCCAGGTTGCCGGTGGAGCCCACGGCAATGCTGTACTGGCTGAAGAAGGCCTTAAAGCGTGGCTCCAGCAGAATGCTGTAGTCGTCTTCGGTGGTCAGCAACCCGGCTTCCAGCGCCAGTTTTTCCGCATGGGTCAGCACTTCATAGATGCCGCCGCGCGCTTTAATCGAGCCGGAAATCGGCAGGTGGCTGTCTTTTTTCAGCAGCAGCGTGCCGGGAATGGATTTGCCAGATTCTCTCTCCAGCCGCGCCTGCATTGCCGGAATGGCGACCAGTTCAGATTCAATAATCCCACCCGTTGCCGCCGTCTCCGGGAAGGCTTTCGCCAGATACGGCGCGAAGCGGTTGAGGCGCGCGTGGGCGTCGTCCACGTCGGCTTTGGTCAGCCCGACATAGGGCAGCCCTTCTTCAAGCGTGGTGGTGTTCGGGTTAAGCCAGGTGGTTTCTTTCAGGGCAATCAGATCCTCAACCAGAGGAAACTGTGCGGTTAAAGTGGTGATAGTTGCGTTTTCCATAATATGTCTCTTCGCGCTCAGATAATGAAAGAAAGCAGGAATGTGCCGCCAAGTGCAAGCACCGAGGCGATAAACGTCGCCGTCGTATAGTATTTGAAGGTCTCATTCAGGGTCGCGCCGCAGTATTGCTTCACCAGCCAGAAGAGAGAATCGGTCACGATCGTGCAGCCAATGGCGCCGGAACCGATGGCAATGGTGATGATCTCCGGGCTGACGTTCGGGTAGAGCGGCAGCATCGGCGCGACGATGGCCGTGGCGCCCATCATCGCGACCGTGGCGGAGCCTACGGCGGCATGCAGCACCAGCGCCACCAGCCAGGCGAGCAGGATAGGGTGCATGTGCAGGTTCGAGAGAATTTGCGCCAGCGAGTCCGCCAGTCCGCTGGTTTTCAGGATGGCGTTGAACGCGCCGCCCGCGCCGATAATCAGCAAAATGTTGGCGATAGAGCCAAAGCCGTGCTCGGTGTGCGTCAGCATCGCGCCCATGCCCATGTGCTGGCGGATGCCCAGCAGGTAGTAGGCGACAAACACGGCGATAAACATGGCGGTGATCGGGTTGCCGATAAACTCCAGCAGCGTATACAGCGTGCCGTCTTTTGCCATATTCAGTTCAGCGATGGTCTTCACCAGCATCAGGGCAATCGGCAGCAGC